>CATYYP010000009.1 GCA_958415245.1 Schaalia odontolytica
CCACCCCTCACAGCGACGAAGAGCTCGAGGCCGTCGTGAACGCCGCCGGCTACTCCGGCACCGTCACCTCCCGTTCTGAGTCCGCGACCGCCGACGCTGCACCCGCGGCTGGCGGCAGCGCGGGTGGGGATACCGGTACCCCCACTCAACCCGGCACCACCCCGGGGACGGGCGAGCGGGAGGGGGCCCAGGCCTCGTCCCTGGTGATCCCCGAGCGCGTCGAAGGCAGCGCGATCGCCGCACTGATCGTGCGCGACACGGTCAAGGAGTCCTCCGCGGATGCGATCGCTCAGCTGCGCGAGCTCGGCATCGAGCCGATCCTGCTGACGGGCGACAACGAGGCGGCGGCCCGCCACGTCGCGGATCAGGTCGGGATCGAGCGCGTCATCGCGGGCGTCCTACCCGACGGCAAGCGCAACACCGTCGCTGACCTGCAGGCCGAGGGCCGTACGGTCGCGATGGTCGGCGACGGCGTGAACGATGCTGCCGCCCTCGCGCAGGCGAGCGCGAAGGGCCTGGGCATCGCGATGGGCTCGGGCACGGATGTGGCGATCGAGGTCGCGGACATGACGCTCATGAACTCGTCGCTGACATCGGCGGCGACCGCGATCCGAGTGTCGCGCCGGACGCTGCGCATCATCAAGGAGAACCTGTTCTGGGCGTTCTTCTACAACGTGCTGATGGTGCCGCTGGCGATCGCGGGCCTGCTCTCCCCCATGCTGGCCAGCGCCGCGATGGCGTGCTCGTCGGTGTTCGTGGTCCTCAACTCGCTGCGCCTGCGCGCCGCGAATTAGCAGTTCACACGGAGTCAGTGCCGCGTGGCCGGGTGTCCGGCTGCGCGGCACTCGTCGTTTTACGAGGTGCGTCGCGCGACGCGGAAGCCCTGCTTGGCGTAGACGGTCTCGTAGGAGTGTCCGGGGTGGGCGGCGCTCCCCCACGACTCAGCGTCGACCTGCTGGCCGCCCCACGCGTAGGAGCGCGCATCGATGACGACATACTCCGGAGGGGTATCCATGGTGCCGGTCGTTCCCACCCAGTAGACCTCGCGACCGGGCACGAGACGCGCAAGCAGCGTCGTGTCAGTTTCAACGCTGACCCCCTCGGGCACCGCGTCGAGCGCACCGAGGGCGGCGGCCATGCGCGGGTCCTCCTTGAGGTCGGGGAGATGCCACAGCGGAAGGGACGAGGCCGTGAGAGCCAGCGACACAGCGGGCACACACGCGGCCGCCCAGGCCGCGACACGCCAGCCCAGGTTCGACGAGGCCGGGGCCTCGTCCTCAGCGTCCGCGTCGGTCCCGGCGTCGGCGCTCACGGGCGCGAGCCACTGGTCGATGACGTCGAGCAGCGAGCACGCCGCAATGGGGACGAGCACGGCGTTGTAATGCCACGAGTCCCATCCGTAGTAGCTCTCCACCGAGCCCGCAAAGCGCCACGCGAGCGTCGGTGCCACCAGCGCGAACCACGGGGATGCTGTGCCCACAAAGCCGGCACCGGCCGCCAGGACGATGAGGGTCACGAGCTTGACAGATGGGGTCGTCAGAATGTCCCACAGGGAGGGAATCTCCCTCGCAGCCGTGGTTCCGCCGGTCGGCGTACCCGCCCCGGTCGCGGCACCATCGAGGGAGTAGGCCCACGTCCCGGCCGGATTCATCGCGGGAAGAAGGACCTTGATAGTCAACACAAACGCGACGATGCCGAACAGCGCATACGCTATCGACCGCAGGACAGCAGACCGCCCTTCGCCTCGGCGCCGCCACGCAAGAGCGAGGCCAGCAACGAAGACCGTGAGCCCCAGATCCTCCTTGACAAGGACGAGGGGCGCCAGCCACGCCATGCACGCACCCCAGCGCCGCTCGACGAAGGCGACACCTCCGAACGCCAGCAGCGGGACGGCCACGCAGACCTCGTGGAACTGGGCACCGACCGCGCCCTGCAGCCCCCACCCCAGGCCATAGGCGAGCCCGACGAGGAGCGCGCCACCTCGGCCGAGAAGGCGCTGGGCGAGGCGCGCGACCGGCAGGACCGACGCGGCGATCAGCACGTCCTGGGCGACGAGGAGGGTCAGCGCCGAGGGGAAGAGGCGGAAGATCGGACCTAGGAGCGCCAGGATCGGGTGGAAGTGATCGCCCAGCAGGTTGTAGCCCGGCCCCTTGATGGGAACGATCGGAGCCTCGAAGCGCGAGTATGCCTGGACGGCCTCGGCGAAGATGCCCAGGTCCCACGAAGGGGCGACGAACGCGCGCCACTGCGCCACCGAGTAGCAGACATAGAGCGCACCGACGGCGCAGGCGATGACGGTGGGCAGCCACCAGGTCGCGACCAGGCGACGGACGGCTAACCGATCCAGGCCCTTCACCCAACCATCTCCGTGCGGCGCGCGTCGGAAGGATCGTCGACCTCGACCTCGTCGCGGGCCGAAGCCGGGGCCGGGTAGGGCACGCCGATCCCCTGTTCGTGGTCGGCGCGGCGCTTCGAGCGTGCATCGGAGTGGAAGAGCTGACTGACCGTGGCGCGCACGGCGTCGAACATGCGCGCCGGGCGGTTCAGGGAGCCCAGCGATCGGTCCGCGCCCGAGTGCGTGAAGTTGCAGGGGACCTCCATGACGGACAGGCCCGCGCGCAGCACGCTGATGGTCATCGCGGCCTCGAGCGCGTAGCGTCCCGCGAAGGGCATGGCCGCGTCGATGGCCTCGCGCGTCAGGCAGCGCTGGTAGCTGAGGGGGTAGTGGCAGTACCAGCCGGTCTTGCGGCGGATGAGGCGGCGCACCACGGCGGGGCCGTAGCCGGAGTACTCGCGTCCCGTCGCCGGGACGGCGATCGCCATGTCGGCCTGGCGGGCGAAGACGGCTTCGACGAGGGCGGTGGCCTCGACCGCGGACTCCCCAAGGTCGGGGGACAGAAGCAGGATATGACGGGGCGGCCCGTCGGGCCGGTCGCGCATGGCCGCGACCTTCACGCCGGTTTCGATGGCTGAGGCGCGCCCGCGCTCGACAGAGTGGCGCACGACGACGGCGCCTGCTGCTCGGGCGGCACGCCCGGTGTCGTCCGTGGAACCATCGTCGACGACAATGAGGAGGTCAACGCTGGGTATAGCGCGGCACGCGCGCACGGTGGCCGCGACGGCACGACCGACGTTGTGCGCAGCGATGACGGCAGCGACGCGCTGCGGGTGGGAACCTCTTGATCCTGCGGGATAGTTCACGACTAACATTCTACGGGCGGCGGGGCGCAATCGCGTCCCGCCGCCCGTAATGTGAGCGACAAACCTGTCTAAACGACAGGTAAAAATGTGCTTAGCGGATCGTCACAGCTCGGGAGACGAGGCCCTGACGTGCGCGACGCTCCTTGTCATCCAGGCGTTCGGTGACCTTCAGGGCCTCCTCGAGAGCCTTAGCAAGGGCCTGCGTGCCGGGCGCGACGTCGGCCGCGCTGGCACCCTCGGGCAGCTCGAAGACCGGGACGATCAGGCCGCACGCGCGGAAGGAACCCACGTAGCGGGAACCCTCGCCGACGTTGGCCTCGCCGCGCGCGGCCAGGCGTGCGAGCGCGTCGAAGAGCTTGGTCTCGTCGTTGTCCGTCAGGAAGCGCACGAAGTTACGGTTCATCTCGCACCAGTACGCGCCGGGGACGCCGGGCACGGGCTCGGTCGGGATGATCTCGTCGCGGTTCTGCTCGAGGGCGCGACGCGTCTGGTCGTCGATCTCCTCGGCCGGGTCGAACCAGAAGGAGAAGTCCTCCTCGAGCTTCATGTCCGTGAAGCTGTCGGCGTCGACGATGTCCTGGAGACGCTCGGACGGCTCACGCACGTCGATCGAGATGACGCCCTCGTCGCCCGCTTCCTTCGCGGCGATGGCCGCGAGCAGCGCGGCGCCCGCGTCGTGGCTGAGGTCCGCGGAGTTCGAGCGGGTCTGCAGCGCAACGAGGATGCGGCCGTCGGGGCGCACCATCGCAGGGTGGCCCTCGGGCAGGAGAGTGACGAAGTCGAATTCGACGGCGCCGTGGTCAGCGTCGGTACGTGCGGTCAGCGTGGCCGCCGGGATGAGCTCGCGCATGGCGACCAGCTCGATCTCCTTCGGCAGGCCCTCGTAGGGGCGCGCGACGAAGGGGATCGGCGGGCGATACGCCTTGAGCTTGGCGGGATCGGTGACCTTCTTACGGCGGCTAGCTTTACCCATGGGTGTAATCGTAGCGGGTTTCGCCCAATCGACGAGGTGGGGGCTGGGCGAGCCGGTCCACTCACCCCAGCCCGTGCCTCGTCAGCGGGCGGCACCCCGTGCGATGACCTCCACGCCGGGCAGGGCCGCGCGGTATGCGTCGAGGAAGCGCTCGTACCCGGCCACGCCCTCGGGGGTGGGGTCGAGGGTGGAGACGGAAGCGCCCGCGAAGACCCGCTCGGAGAGGTAATCCGGCAGGGCGGGCGCGGCCTCGTCCCCTGCGAGGACCGCACGGTAGCGAGCGAGCACCGCGATACCCCATGCGCCGCCCTCACCCGCTGTGTCGCCCACGGAGACAGGGATGTTCAGCGAGTCGGCGAGGATCTGCTGGGCGACACCCGGGGTCTTGAACAGGCCGCCGTGGGCGAAGAGCGAGTCGAGGCGCACGCCCTCGCCGCTCAGGATGTCGACTCCGATGCGCACGGCTGCGAAGATACTCATGAGCTGGGCGCGCACGGCGTTGGCGAGGCTCACGCGCGCATCGGCGGTGTGGGTGAAGACCGGCTGCGCCGCCTCCTGGCCGACGAGCGGCTCGGCGGACAGCGTGTTGTAGGCCATGACGCCGCCCGCGTCGGCCTCGCCCGTGAGCGCATGGTTGTAGAGGGCATCGTAGATCGCCGGGACACTCACGTCGGCACCAACGAGGCGCGCGAAGTCGGCGAACCAGCCGACCCACGCGTCGAGCTCGGACGCGCCGTTATTCGAGTGCACCATCGCGACGGGCGATCCGTCGGGCGTGGTCACCATGTCAATCTCGGTGTGCAGCTCGGTGAGGGAACGCTCGAGGACAGCCATCAGGAAGACGGAGGTGCCGCACGAGATGTTGCCCGTGCGCTGGGCGATCGCGTTGGTCGCGATCATGCCGGTGCCCGCGTCGCCCTCGGGCGGACACAGCGCAATGCCTGGCTGCAGCGTACCGGTCGGGTCGATGAGCGCAGCCCCCTCGGGGGTCAGCGTGCCCGCATCCTGCCCCGCGCTCAGCACGGTCGGGAGCACGTCGCGCAGACGCCACGGGACCCGGGTCGCCACCAGGGCCTCGTACTGATCGAGGTAGGACCCCACATAGGTGCCAGCCTCGGAGTCGATCGGGAACATGCCCGAGGCGTCGCCGACGCCCAGGACGTGGCGGCCCGTCAGCTGGTGGTGGACCCAGCCGGCCAGGGTCGTCAGGCGGGCGACGCGCGGGGCGTGCTCCTCGGAGTCGAGGACCGCCTGGTGCAGGTGCGCGATCGACCAGCGGAGGGGGATGTTGAAGCCGAAGAGGCGGGTGAGCTCGTCGGCCGCGCGACCCGTGTTCGTGTTGCGCCACGTGCGGAACGGCGCGAGCAGGTTGTCGTCGGCGTCGAAGGCGAGGTAGCCGTGCATCATCGCGGAGATGCCGATGGAGCCGTAGGACGTGGGGGTGACGTCGTAGCGCTCGCGCGCGTCAGCCACCAGCGAGGCGTAGGCGCTCTGCAGGCCGGCGACGACCTCGTCAAGGGTGTACGACCACAGGCCGCCGTCCAGATGGTTCTCCCACCCGTGGCCGCCGGTGGCGAGCACCTCGTGGTCGGGGCCGATCAGGACGGCCTTGATGCGGGTCGAGCCAAACTCGATGCCGAGCGCGGTGTCGGCGGCGGCGATGGCGGCGCGGGGGTCGGTGCTCATGTGTGCTCCTTGGGTCTTCATTGACGAGGCCGGGGCCGGGGTTGCGTTAACGATAACACTTTCGCGCTCAAGCGGACAGCACCTACTACTTAGCTACCGGACATACTGTTCATTATTGGAAACTAAATAATGCAGTCGCCTGGTGTTTCTCTCGTTTTCTTACTATGCCCCAAAGCCCGCGATGAAGAGCTCTCGGGCGCGATCGATGGCGTCCAGTTCCTTGTCCGTGAGGGGCTTGGTGGCGCTGCGCTCGATGAAGGTCATGACGACGGACGCGTAGACGTCAGCGGCCAGCGGGAGCACCTCGTCATCCACGCGACCTCGGGCCCAATCGGTAAATACCGAACAGCACGTGCGATAAAGCTGCTCGTGCAGGTCGCCGTCGCCACCCACACGGATCGCCAGCAGGGTTTTCAGGGCCTGCCCATTGCGCGCGTAGACGTCGGCGAGGTGGCGAGCGACGGCGCGGGCGTCGCGTCCCTCGCCGAACCACAGGCCCTCGAGGGCAGGGGTGATCTCTTCGAGGAGGAAGGACACGACCTCAGCAAGGAGCGCGTCCTTGTCGGTGTAGTGGTCGTAGAACGTCGTGCGCGACACCATCGAGGCGGAGCAAATGTCGGTGACGCTCACGTGCGCGTAGGGCTTTGCCTGGCACGCCTTGACGAGGCCCGAGCGGATCGCCCGACGCGTCTTCCGGATCCGCAGATCCAGGTTCTTCTCTGCCTCACGCCCGTGCTTATCCGCACTCCGCAGGAACATGTCTCTCCGATCATTTTTCCACTATCAATATGCTTATCCTACGCATAGCGGTCGCGCCGTCCGGTATCCAACACTCCGTTTGTTATTGTGCGCCTCACCCCACCTGTGAGCGCGATAGCGTCGAATCATGTTCACCGAGTACACCAGCAATCGCCAATTCGACCTGCAGCTCAACCGGGCCTTCGCACCGATCCTCGACCGCCCCGGCATAGACAAGATCGCAGCCACCACACTCCCCCGCCTGCGGACGACGACGCAGATCACGACGCTGGCCCAGCACCTCGCCGAGCGCTTCGAGTCGGAAGGGGATGCGGATGCCGCGTGGCGCCTCTACGAGCTCGCGGCCTTCTACCTCGGGGCCGACGACCCCCGCAAGCATCGCTTCATCGACGCGATGTCACGCTCTTTCGACGAGGCCCACCGAGGCCTCGCGCTCACCCGGCACGCGGTCCCCTATCGCGGCGGGGAGCTCACCGCGATGCGGTGGGAGGCGGACCCGGCGGACCGAGCGCAGGCCCCGGCGGGCACCCCGACCACGCTCGTCATGATGAACGGATTCGACGGGTACGCGGAGGAGATCATGGACTTCGCGTCCCACTTCCCGACCCGTCCCTTCGACATCATCACCTTCGACGGTCCCGGCCAGGGGCACACGGTGCTGGCGGGCATGCCCCTCGAGCCCGAGTGGGAGCACCCGACGGACACGGTCTTGGATTACTTCGGCATCGAGAGCGCAGCCGCACTCGGCGTCTCCTTTGGCGGCTACCTCGTCATGCGGTCGGCCGTCCACTGCCCGCGCATCACGCACGTGATCGCCTTCGACATGATGTATCGGCTCCTCGACGGCCTGACGGTGCCGCTGCCTCGTGCCCTGCGTCCGATCGCGGACGCGGTCGTCAGGAACCCGAGGCCCGCATGGCTCATCGACGCCGCGCTACGCATTGCAACAAGATTCAGCGCAGACCTGTCGTGGAAGCTACGCCAAGCCCGGCACCTGACCGGGCTGCGCAGGCCGAGCGAAGTACTTCGGGCATTTGGCGACTACACGATGGCACCTTTCGAGGGGCGCATCACCCAGCCGTGCCTCGTCCTCGCCGGGGACGCGGATCAGTACGTGCCCTTCGAGCGCCTGGGCGACGTGCGCAGGGCGTTGCGGAACGCGAAGTCCCTGGAGGTGCACGCGTTCCATCACGCGCAGGACCCGGACATGGCGCAGCACTGCCAGATCGGAGACCTCGACCGCGCCTTCGCAATCATGGGCGAGTGGCTCAGCAGGCCGCAACCCCACAGCGGCGCATGATGCCGTGCATGACCGCGGCGGCACCGTCGTTTTCGACGGCGGCCGTCACGTGGTCGGCGTGGGCACGCACCTCGTCGGAGGCCCCACCCATGGCGACGCCGAAAGCCGCCCACTCGATCATCGCGATGTCGTTCGTTCCGTCGCCGACGGCGACGGTCCCGCACGCGGGCAGGCCGAGACGCTGGCGGAGAGACTCCAGGCCACTGGCCTTGGTCACGCCGAGGGGTTCGATGTCCGCCCAGGACGTCCAGCCGACGAACACCTCGTGGGTGCGTGACACATCCAGGGACGACAGGATCCGATCGAACTCCTCGCGATCCATGTCGGCGGCGCGCACGACGATCTTCGGCGTGGGCGTGGAGGCAAGCTCCTCCATCGACACGATGCGATGATCGCTCCCCTCGATCTCGTTGTTCGGGAAGGGAGCGGACAGCAGGATGTCGGGGTGCGGCATCGATGCAAACACCGAGCCGGGCACGGCCGCGGCGATCTCCTCCAGGATCGGGCCGGGCACGAAGGTGCGCTCCTCGACGATCTCGCACGCCCCGCCACTCACGCGCACGAGGGTCGCGCCGTTATTACACAGCGCCCACCCGTCCGTGAACTCCAGGGCATCGAGAACGGGAATCACGCCCTCGAGCGCGCGGCCTGAAGCGATGAGCACCTGGGCACCCGCGGCGGCGAGGCCGTGGATCCCCTCGAGCACGCGCGGGGTTGCCCCCGCCGGAGTCAGGATCGTGCCGTCAATGTCGAGCGCGACCAGGACCTCGCCCGCCGACGTCGGAAAGTCGGCGGGCAGGGCGGCCGAGGCCTCGTCGAGGAGAACCTCGAAGGGGCGAGCGACTTCCCCGGTGGAGGGGACCGTCAGGAAGCGCTCTTGGCTCATCGAGCGACGGGGGTCAGGACCTCGAGTCCACCCAGGTAGGGGCGCAGGGCCTCGGGCACGTAGATCGAGCCGTCCGCCTGCTGGTGATTCTCGAGGAAGGCGACGATCCAGCGGGTCGTGGCCAGCGTGCCGTTGAGGGTGGCGACTGCGGTCATGCCGTCCTCGCGGCGCTCACGAATGCCGAGGCGGCGCGCCTGGAACGTCGTGCAGTTCGAGGTCGAGGTGACCTCCATGTAGCGCTCCTGGGTGGGCAGCCACGCCTCGCAGTCGAACTTGCGGGCGGCGGAGGTGCCCAGGTCGCCGGCGGCCGTGTCGATGACGCGGTAGGGCAGCTCGACCTTGGCCAGCATCTCCTCTTCCCACGCGAGGAAGCGCTGGTGCTCCTCGGCGGCGTCCTCGGGGCGGCAGTAGCTGAACATCTCAGCCTTGTTGAACTGGTGGACGCGGATGATGCCGCGCGTGTCCTTGCCCGCGGAGCCGGCCTCGCGGCGGTAGCAGGTGGACCAGCCCATGTAGCGCTTGGGGCCATCCGACAGGTCGAGGATCTCGTCGGCGTGGTAGCCGGCGAGGGCCACCTCGGACGTGCCCGTCAGGTACAGGTCGTCGGCGGGCAGGTAGTAGATCTCGTCGGAGTGCTCGTTGAGGAAGCCGGTGCCGCCCATGACCTGCGGGGTCACGAGGGTCGGGGTCATCATCGGGACGAAGCCGTTGGCGAGCGCCTGGTCCATGGCCATCGTCATGATGGCCAGCTCGAGGCGAGCGCCGATGCCCTTGAGGTAGTAGAAGCGCGCGCCGGAGACCTTCGCGCCGCGCTTGGTGTCGATCGCGTCCAGGCCCTCACCCAGGGCGAGGTGATCCTGGGGCTCGAAGCCCTCGGCCGCGAAGTCGCGGGGGGCGGGGCCCTCGTGGCGCAGGACCACGAAGTCGTCCTCGCCACCGACGGGCACGCCGTCGACAACCAGGTTGGGCAGGAGGCGCGCGAGGCGGTCGGCCTCGGCGTCGGCCGCGTTCGCGGCGGCCTCGGCGGCCTTCACCTGCTCGGCGAGCTCCTTGGCCTGCGCCAGGATCGCCGGACGCTCCTCCTTGGAGGCGCGGCCCACGGACTTGGAGACCTCCTTTTGGGTGGCTCGCAGCGTCTCGAAAGCCTGCAGGGCCTCGCGGCGAGCAGCATCGGCCGCGATGATCTCATCGACGAGGCCGGGGTTCGCTCCGCGGGCACGCTGGGAGGCGCGGGCGGGTTCGGGGTTGTCACGCAGGGCACGCACATCAATCATGTCTCCCATCCTATGCCAGGTGGGCGCGCCGTGTCCCCTACCGGAGCCAGTTTGAATTCAACACAGCAGGTCAGGGTTATACACAAACTACACTCTGAGAGTTCTCAAAAGACTGAAAGTTATCCACCTTTGGTGCATAACCGTGTGGACAAGATGACTGTAAGCACACGTCAGCTCGTCTCTGGTGACACGAAGTGCAACAAAAAGCCACTTCACAACCCGTCCACAGGCATAAAGCGGGATACGCTAGGCATATGGACGCAATTTACTGGGCACTCGCTGCTTCCGCCGGAGCCGGAGCCATCGGAGTCGCGCGTCTGGCAACCGCCATCACCCGCCGGCATCGCCGCCGCAAGGCCCTCGATATCCCCGCATCGGTGGACGACCCGACGCGCGGACGGCCACGTCCCTGGATCATCATGAACCCGTCCAAGCACGAGGATCCACAGGCATTCAAGGACCGCATCAACCGCAAGGCCAAAGAACTCGGCATCGACCACGTGCACTGGCGCGAGACCACCCGCGAGGACCCCGGCACCGGGCAGGCCGTGCGCGCTCTTGAGGAGGGAGCCTCCGTCGTCATCGCCGCGGGCGGAGACGGCACGGTGCGCGCAGTCGCCGCCGGCATGGCAGGATCCGGCGTCCGCATGGGCATCATCCCCGTGGGCACCGGCAACGTCCTGGCCGGAAACCTCTCCGTCCCCGACGACCCCGAAGAGGCCCTCGCCGTCGCGCTCGACCGCAACCACCGCGCCGTCGACCTGGCGTGGGTACGCGTCGAAGACGTCACCCAGGAGTCCACTCAGCCAGCCGAAGGCGGACTGCGCCTCGCGGCACGCACCGCGCTACACCCCGAAGCCAGCGCTGCGGACCAGGACGCCCCGGCCTCGTCGATGGAGCCGCGCGGGGACGAGTACGCGTGCCTCGTCGTCGCGGGCATGGGCTACGACGGCGCAACGATGGCGGACACGAACCCCGAACTGAAGAAGCGCATCGGATGGATCGCCTACGTGTGGGCCGGCCTGGGCGCGATGGGCGTTCCGCGCATGAAGGCGCGCCTGACCCTGCGCTCCCCCGCCGCTCGAGTGGCAGACCCCCTCGGCGTCGGCGACCAAATCGCGGGAGAGGCCTTGGACGAGGCCGCCTCGGAGAGCCCGGAACCCCTGCGCTCACCCGCGGATGAGATCACCCGCGTCGAAGCCCGGTCCGTCATGTTCGCAAACGCGGGCGAGATGAAGATGCTGGTCCTCGCGCCCGACGCGGAGCTGTCGGACGGCCTCATCGACGTCATCGCGGTCGACGCGCACGCCGGCCTGCTCGGCTGGGCAGACGTAACCTGGAAGATGCTCGGCCAGCTCATCGGCCTGCGCCCCATCAACCTGCCCGTCTCGACCGGCAAGGTCGCATTCCGCCAGGCGAAGGGAGCGTCCGTCACGGCCGAAGAGGCCCAGGTGTGCCAGGTGGACGGCGACGCGATCGGCCTCGCCCACACCATGCACATTCGCATGCAGGCGGGCGCCCTCGACATCGCCGTACCCGCGGAGCGCACGTGGATGGAGCTGCTGCCCGGCTAAGCCCACTTCCTTACGCGATGCGCGCCGCGCATGAGCTTGTCGCTGAGTAGCAGTGCACTACTTAGCGCGGCAGTGCACTACTTAGCGCGGCATTGCACCAGATAGCAGGCAGTGCACTGCCCCCACAACTAGTGCATCGCTACTGCATCTAGTGCAGCGCTGCAGGGTCTGTGCCCAGATCTACCTTGTTACTAACTGGTGCAATGCTCCCTAACTGGTGCAGACCTGCCCAATACAGCTCGGCTGACAGTTCGTTGGATCAGCAGATGCCGCGACCCGGCTTATCCCTCTCGGGGCGACACCTATTGGCTCAGCGCGGCAACGCGGGCGTCAGACCAGCGGCCAGGACGGGGCGTTGCCCGCAGCCTCGCCCGTGCCATCCCCACCGTGCAGCAGGTCCGCGACCCACGCGCGACCCGCGCGGAAGGCCTCGTCCGTGGTGCCCGGCGCGACCGACGCGCGCACACCATCGACACGCGGGTAGGACCCCATAAAGCGAACATCCGGCGAGTAACGGTACAGGCCGACGAGGGCCGCCTGGACGCGCTCCTCACGGATGTGGCCGACGATATCGATGCTGAACGTGTAGTTGCCGAGGCCATCGCCGCTCGGGCGAGACTCGATGCGGGACAGGTCGACGCCGCGCGCCGAGAACTGCTCGAGGAGGGTCAGCAGAGCACCCGACTCATTGACGGGCAGGGCAACCTGAATGGTCGTCTTGTCCGCGCCAGTCGGAGGGGGCACCACGCCGGGGCGGGCCACCAGGACAAAGCGGGTGATCGCGCCCGGGTTATCCGCAACGTCGGTGAACAGGGCCTCCAAGCCGTAGGTGTTGACCGAGACCGCGTTGCACAGGGCGGCGTCGAAGGACGCGTCACCGTCCGAGAGGAGCTCGGCGGCGGCGGCCGTCGACGTGGCGGGCACGTGGATTGCACCAGGGAAGGTCTCCTCAACCCAGCCACGGCACTGCGCCCACGCGTGCGGGTGGGTGCCAATACGGCGAATATCCTCGGGGCGAGTACCCGGCAGGACGGCCAGCTGGAAGACAACGTGCACGTGCATCTCAGCGACAATGACGAGGGGGTCGCCGTGCGAGAGCGAATCCAACGTCGCGTTGACGCCACCCTCGATGGAGTTTTCGATCGGGACGACGGCGCGGTCGGCCTCGCCACGACGCACGGCCGCGAGCGCCTGCGGGGCACTCGTCATGGGCATGAGGATCGCGCCGGCGGGAGCGACCTGGTGGACAGCCTGTTCGGTAAACGTGCCGAAGGGGCCGAGGAAGGCGATACGAAGCTTGTCACCGAGGGGCGCGGGGCCGGGAATGTTCGTCGTCATGGTGTCAAGGGTAACGAGAGCGAACGGAGTGGCGCGGCCTCGTTTCGGGGACGGGGGCGCATTGTGGCCAATCGCGCGGGTTCCGAGGCCGGGCGAGCGTCAGTCGCGGGAGCCGGTCACGCCGGTCGCAAAGGCCTCGCGTCCGCCGCCCGGCGTCACCTCGCCGCACGCGGTGATCTTCCACAGCTTCGCGGTGCCGCCCGCGTCGACCAGCTCGAAGCCGGTGGATGTGTCGACGTTGTAGAGGCCGGGGTGACGGGAGGCTCGCGTAAAGTTGTAGTAGTAGCCGTCTTCCTCTTCGTAGAAGTGCGTGATGCCGAGCCTGCGCACGACCTCGCACACCTCGGGGTCGGTCCCGATATCGTGGAAATGCTGGATGAGGATCTTCTGCGAGGCCACATCCTTGTTAGCGGTGTTCAGCTGCGGGAAGACGGCCTTGCGTCCGCCGATTATTTCGGAGTATGCAGCGCCCGCGATCGGGTCGCCCAGGATGAGCGCGTCGGGGGCGGTCGTGTACGGCATGCGGCGCAGCATGGCGAGCTCGCCGATCGTGGCCATGCCCGGCTTCCCCAGGCGAGTCGGGTCATACACCTGGGCGACCGCCGCATTTCGCGCGTCGATGGCACCAAAGCCGGAGAGGACCAGCACGAGCAGACCGACGGCGAACTGGATTGGCCAACGCGGCGCCTCAATGTTGTCATCGGCTCCACGTTCGACGAGAATCCGCTGCAGCGACCTCGTCCAGGCAGTGTGGATAAGGCGAACGATGGCGGCGACGCCGACCGCCATGAGGATGGTCAGCGCGATGTCTTCGACGCCCATGATGCGACGGGCGTCCTTGTACCAGGGGGCCAGCAGGTAGGTGCGCAGCGCCGAGTCGGGCGAGTACGCCAGGGCGGTGAGGGCTGCAAGGATCGCGTAGGAGAACAGGGGCCAGCACGGTAGGGGCTGCGCCTCCTCCTCGGACTCCTCGATCTCTTGGGCCGAGGCCAGAGCACCCTCCTCCGCGTCCACATCAGTTTCATCGGTGAGACCAGCGCGCTCGGCGGCACGCTCGAGGGGATCCCTGCGACGGAACAGCAAGTACAGGCGAGCGGTCGCCGCAATACCGACGATCAGGAGAATGAACTGGACGATCGTCCACTGAATGTTGCCGGTGGTGCTCGAGAAGGGCGGGTAGGGCAGGAAAGCGTGCATGAAGGCTTCGCCCCAGTTACTGCCCTTGCGGTTGTAACTGCCCATGGCCCGAATCTTCGACGACGACAGCGCGAGGAGCGGCGCGGCAACGACGACAAGCGCGAGGGCACCCCACGCGAGGGCGATGAGCTGGCCTCGTCCACCGCGACCGTAGGCGCGTCGGGCGAGGGACGCGATAGAGGCGAGGAGCGGCACGATCAGGAACGCGAAGATCGAGAAGGCGGCGCTCGGGTGCGCGCCGACGAGGCCGATGGCACCGATGAGGAGGAACACCGCCTGCGGGATACGGCGCATAAAAGCACGCAGCCCGTCACCCGCACGCAGGTCGGCGACCAGCCTGCGCCCCGCGACGATCGCGATGGCCGCCAGACCCGGCACCAGGGCGGTGCCCGTCGAGTTGGGCCACTGGTTATACATGGTGAGCGCATCGGCGGGCATATTGAGCAGCATGCCGCCGATGATGGGCGCCGCCATGATCGCGCTGCGCGAGGCGGTCAGCACCGAGACGAGGGCCGCCAGGCCGATCACCCACACGGCCATGAGCGCCAGCGAGGACACGTTCGAGGCCTGGACAACCGAGTCGTAGCGCGCGAACAGCGAGACGAAAGCGTGCCAGCCCGTCGGATAGTAGACGTTACGGCCGCCGTACAGCTCGTGGAGGCCACCGAAAGGACTGGCGTTCTTGCTGTACAGGATCGCGTGCACGCCATTCTGATGGAACGTCGGATCCCACTGCTGGACGGGATTCGATGGGGCCGCGCCCATCACGAGGGGCAACGCCGCGAGGATGAAGCCCACCAGGATCGCTCCCCACGTGGCCGCGCGGATCGCCGCCTGGCGTCCGCCGATCGGCTTGCGCACGCCGATCGCCTCGCGCAGGGGAACTCCCCGCAGGGAGAATCCGTCGTTGCTGCGGCGGAAGAAGCTCAGGCTCCACGCGCCGGCACCTCCCAGGGCGCTCATGCCGAGGATCGGCAGCGCCGTCGAGGGCTCCCACTCGATATCGAGCGCCGGGTAGGCGACCGACAGGATCGTGATCAGACCAAAGGTGAACGCGGGCGCCGCACCGATCGCAACGAGCGACGAGCGACCTCCCGCCCGCAGCCACATGAACCCCGGCAGGACCAGGGCGACCATCATGGCCAGCAGGGTCGGGAGCAGCATCCACCAGGCCAGCATGGATTACTCCTTGTCGGAAGCGGCGCGGCGCTTGCCCACGATCTCAATGATGACGGGCAGGACCGACGCGAGGATAATGACGCCGAGGATGAGCGTCAGGTTGTCGTGCACGAAGGGCACGTTGCCCAGGAGCGCACCGACGAGAATGAAGCCCGCGCCCCACGCGATGGCACCCAGCGTATTGAAGGCCAGGAACTTCGGGTAGGGGTAGCGAGCCATGCCCGCGGCGATCGGAATGAAGGTGCGCACGAAGGGGATGAAACGTCCGATGACCAGCGAGCGGCCGCCGTAGTTCGTAAAGTAGTGCTCCGCCTTCTCCAGGTGCGCGGTCTTGAGGATTCGAGCGTCGGGCTTGAAGAAGCGACGCCCCCACTTGGCACCCAGGAAGTAGCCGATCTGCGCTCCGATGAAGGCCGCGACGACGACGAGGAGGATGAGCGTCGGCAGGTGCAGGCCAAGGCGGTCGTGAAGCAGGCCCGCGGTGAACAGCAGGGATTCACCGGGCAACACCGGGAACAGGACACCCGACTCGATGAGGACGATGAGCATCGTTCCCCACAGCACCCACGGCCCCATGGCGACGAGCAGAGTCTCGGGATTTTTGAACCACTCGATAACGGTGTGCAGCATCGACGGATCTGATGCGGTCACGAGTGTCGACCAGGTCACGATAGGGCCCTCTTCTGCCGGGAATGTATCACCCTAACCCTACCTTTGTTGACCACGAATATAGGATAGGCGGCATGAGGAAGCGCAAGGATTCACACGACGGTTCTCCGGTCGGGGACACGAACATCCTCTTCGTCCCCGATTCCTCCGCCGACCCCTCGGCA
>CATYYP010000010.1 GCA_958415245.1 Schaalia odontolytica
GGTTCGGGCGGCTTCGGCGGTTCCGGTTCCCTCGGCGGCTCCAGCGTCTTCGGCCGCTTCGGCGGCGCCGGTTCCAGCACCCTCGGCCGCTTCGGCGGATCCGGTACGGGTGCGAACGGCCTCGGCGGGTCCGGTTCGGCCGGTGGCATGTCCGGCGCCGGTCGCATGAGCACTGCGGGTATGCGCGGCGTCACCGGCTCGACCAACGGTCTGGGCGCCTCGGGCGCTGCTGGACTGAAGGTCGGCTCTTACTCAGGTTCGGGCTTCGGCTCCTACACTCCCCCCGCAGGTTCTGCGGGCGCGGCCGGTGCTGGCGGCGCGAACGGTGCTGCGGGTTCCTCGGGCGTCACGGGCACCACGGGCGCAAACGGCGGCGGCGCGGCCGGCGCTGCTGGCAAGGGCGGCGCAGGCTCCGGCGGCTTCATGGGAGCCGGCGCAGGTGCGGGCGCAGGTGCTGGCAAGGACGACAAGAAGGGCCGCAGGCGCCAGTACACGGCCTTCAAGTTCGACGACGACGAGGACGAGCTGCCCGCTGGCTACGTGAACCCCCTGTCGCAGACCTCCGGCACCGACAAGGACATCACGCCGGCGAAGCGTAACGACGACGGATGGGACCCGCGCCAGTGGTGAGCATTCGTTCCAACGCCGCGCCCCGTTCTCCCTTCGGTTTTGTGGGGAGGGCGGGGCGCGCCGCGCGCGCCCTGACCACCGCTGCCTCCGCCCTCGCGCTGGCTGTCGGTGCCCTCACCGTGGCTCCGGCCCCCGCTCACGCGGCAGACCCGATCACCACCCAGGAGTACTTCTCGTACTACCACCTGGACACGGCACGCCAAAAGGGGTACACGGGCAAGGGCGTGACCATCGCGCTCATCGACGGCCCCGTGGATACCAGCGCCCCCGAACTTGCCGGAGCGAACATCACCGACAAGAGCCGCTGCACCATCGAGGCCTCGCGTGCAGAAGCCCGTCACGGCACCGACATGGCGACCTTGCTCGTATCGCCCTATACGGGTGTTGCCCCCGACGCCACGCTGTACACCTACCAGACCGCCACCGCTGATGCTGTATCGTCAGGCACGTGCAAGTCCAACGGACTACGTCTCGATACCATGGCTATCCTCATCAATCAGGCCATCGATGACGGTGCCCAGATCATCTCCATCTCGCAAAGCTCTGCAGAAAGAGATTCGGAACTTCAGTGGGCTCTCACCCGCGCGATGAGCGAAGGCGTCATCATCGTCGCATCCGCCGGTAACACGGCAAGCGACAACAGCATTGAGCAGCTGATCCGCTGGTCCGGCGTGGTCGGCGTGTCCGCCATCAACAGTGACGGCACATTCGCGTCCTACTCCTCGTGGGGTAACGGCGTCGTGACCGCCGCTTTCGGCGGCCCCGTCAACACCGTCGATGCGAACGGAGCACCCACGACCTCCTCAGGTACGTCAAATTCGACTGCGCTTGTCTCGGGAATGCTCGCCCTGGCGCGCCAGAAGTGGCCCGACGCCACCACCAACCAGATCCTCCAATCTCTCGTACGCTCGGGCTTGAACCCCAACCATGACTGGAATGAAAAGACAGGATACGGGGCTGCGGCCTTGGGCTCCCTGGTGAACGATGACCCATCTCAGTACCCGGATGAGAACCCAATCATCCAGAAGCCGGGTGGTTCCGAGCCCACGGCTGACAAGGTCGCTGACTACACCGATGGACTCATTAATCCCATTGAAACCACATTGCTTCCCGATTCCTACGTGTACCGAGGCGCCGACGATCAGGTCGTCATGTACCAGGCGGATCTGAAGACACCGCTCCACCTGGGAACGAGCCCCCGCTACCACCGGAAGTGACCATGACACACGCGCAAGCCTGCGCGCAGCCCGCGCCCCGTTCTCCCTTCGGTTTTGTGGGGAGGGCGGGGCGCGCCGCGCGCGCCCTGACCACCGCTGCCTCCGCCCTCGCGCTGGCTGTCGGTGCCCTCACCGTGGCTCCGGCCCCCGCTCACGCGGCAGACCCGATCACCACCCAGGAGTACTTCTCGTACTACCACCTGGACACGGCACGCCAAAAGGGGTACACGGGCAAGGGCGTGACCATCGCGCTCATCGACGGCCCCGTGGATACCAGCGCCCCCGAACTTGCCGGAGCGAACATCACCGACAAGAGCCGCTGCACCATCGAGGCCTCGCGTGCAGAAGCCCGTCACGGCACCGACATGGCGACCTTGCTCGTATCGCCCTATACGGGTGTTGCCCCCGACGCCACGCTGTACACCTACCAGACCGCCACCGCTGATGCTGTATCGTCAGGCACGTGCAAGTCCAACGGACTACGTCTCGATACCATGGCTATCCTCATCAATCAGGCCATCGATGACGGTGCCCAGATCATCTCCATCTCGCAAAGCTCTGCAGAAAGAGATTCGGAACTTCAGTGGGCTCTCACCCGCGCGATGAGCGAAGGCGTCATCATCGTCGCATCCGCCGGTAACACGGCAAGCGACAACAGCATTGAGCAGCTGATCCGCTGGTCCGGCGTGGTCGGCGTGTCCGCCATCAACAGTGACGGCACATTCGCGTCCTACTCCTCGTGGGGTAACGGCGTCGTGACCGCCGCTTTCGGCGGCCCCGTCAACACCGTCGATGCGAACGGAGCACCCACGACCTCCTCAGGTACGTCAAATTCGACTGCGCTTGTCTCGGGAATGCTCGCCCTGGCGCGCCAGAAGTGGCCCGACGCCACCACCAACCAGATCCTCCAATCTCTCGTACGCTCGGGCTTGAACCCCAACCATGACTGGAATGAAAAGACAGGATACGGGGCTGCGGCCTTGGGCTCCCTGGTGAACGATGACCCATCTCAGTACCCGGATGAGAACCCAATCATCCAGAAGCCGGGTGGTTCCGAGCCCACGGCTGACAAGGTCGCTGACTACACCGATGGACTCATTAATCCCATTGAAACCACATTGCTTCCCGATTCCTACGTGTACCGAGGCGCCGACGATCAGGTCGTCATGTACCAGGCGGATCTGAAGACACCGCTCCACCTGGGAACGAGCCCCCGCTACCACCGGAAGTAGCATCGGCAACCCGACACAGCACAGCGCCCCTGCCACCCACCGTACCGTGGGCGACAGGGGCGCTTCCCTACGCGCTACTTCTTCTTCGCGTTGCTCCCATTGCTCGCGTGGAAGCGCGGGCTGGTCCCCAGGTGCGTCGGGTAGCCATGCTCGTGGCTCAGGGTGAGACGCTCGTCGAAGCCCCGATACTGGTAGGAATCATCCGCGTTGATGCGCCTCGGATCCACCAGGCCATCCGCGTAGTCCGCGATGTCACGCTGGGTCGGAATGGACTCATAGCCCTTGTTCAAGAACGGGTTCTCGTCCGGGAACTGGGTCGGATTCGTCGTCAGCAGCACGTACGGGTCCACCGCCCCGTACCCCGTGTACGGGTTCCAGTACCCACCGTTGCCGCCGATCCCCGTGCGGGCCAGGGCCTGCAAGAGCTGATTACCCGTCGCCTCGGGCCAGCTCTGCTTCGCCAACGCCAGGAAGGACGCGATCGTCGGAGAGGCGAACGATGTCCCCTGCCAATACCCGGTCTCCCACGTGATGCCGCTCCTCGCGTACGGACGCGACACGGACGCCGCCGACACGAAGTCCCCGTAGTTCGAATACGAGGTCAGCGACCCATCGGGGTACACCGACGACGCCCCCACCACGCCGGTCATGCGCGCGAGCGACGTGGACGGGTTGTACTCCGACTCATTGCCGAGAGGGGCCACGACGGGCACCTTCTGCGTGATCGCGCGAGCCAACGCCCAGCGCATACTCTCAGTGTCGGCGCTGTACGACGAGGACATCGTGATCACGTCCACCCCGTCGTTGAGCGCCAGCTCAATGAGAACCGACGTATCAGAGTAGCCGTCATCCCACCAGCCGATCGCGCAATCCCTGCTCGGCGTATCGCCTTTCAGCGACACCGTGTAGCGGTTGAGCCTCGCCTCGGGGGCGATCCCAAACTCCGGTGCTGAGATCATCTGGGCGATGACCGTGCCGTGCTCCCAGCTGTCCTCGCTGGACTCCACGTCGCAGCGGCCCATGTACTGGATGTTCGCTCCCTGCAGCTCCGGGATGTTCGTGTTGACCGGGCCGTCCAGCAGGCCAATCGTCACGCCCCGGCCGGTGTAACCCGAAGCGTGGAGCTGCCCCAGGTAGTAGTAGGAGTAGTAGTCCTGCTCGTCCGACGTGATCGGTGCGCGCGAGGCCTGGGCCGGGGCTGCGGGGAACACGAGGGCCGCGCCCGCAAGCGCGCAGGCGGCTCCCAGGCCGGCGCCGCGTCGCGCCAGGCGTGTCATCAGATGACTCATCAGCTGTCCTTTCGCTGCGCGCTCTGGGGCGCCCACGGGCGTTAGTTCTTTTTCTGAGACTGGAACTTCTGGTGGTAGCGGGGGCTGGTGCCCAGATGCGTCGGGTAGTCATGATCGCGGCTGAGTGCGAGACGCTCGTCGAACCCCAGGTATTCGTAGGAGTTGTCGTTCATGACGACGCGTGGATCCACCACGCCGTCGATGTAGTCCTGCACGTCCTGTCGGCTGGGAACCGTGTTCGTTCCCTTGTCCATGAACGGGTTTTCATCCGGGAAACTCGTCGGGTTCGTCGTCAGCATCGCGTAGATGTCGAGCGCACCATACCCCGTGTATTGGTTCCATTCGCCGCCGTTGCCGCCCACACCGGTGCGGGCCAGGCCCTGCATGATCTGGTTGCCGGTCGCGCGAGGCCAGCGCTGCATGGACAGTGCCAGGGAGCTGGCCACGACGGGGGTCGCGAAGGACGTCCCCCACCACTCGCCTCGTTCCTGTGACACGCCCGAGCGGGCGAGAGGGCGCGCGAGGGCCGCCGTCGACAGGGGCCTTCCCCAGTTCTGGTAGTCGGAGGGGCGACCGTTGGTCTCGATCGCGCCCACGCCGACGACGCCACCCCAGGCGGGCAGCCAATCCGTCGAGTTGCGGGTCGAGTCATTACCCGTGCAGGCGACGACCGGGACCTTGGACGCGATCGCTCGGGCGAGAGCCCAGCGCATGCCCTCGTAGTCGCTGGGATAGCTCGACGACGTCGTGATCACGTCGACGCCGTCGTTGAGCGCGTCCTCGATGAGGAGAGCGAGGTCGGAGTAGCCTCGCCCCCACTGCCCGATCGCACAGTCGGAACCCGTCGTATCACCTTCAAACGACTTTGTGTAGGCGCGTAGATTCGCGCCGGGTGCCACGCCGAACTGAGGCGAGGAAATCACCTGCGCGATGACGGTACCGTGGTCCCAGTACTTGTCTTGGGAGCCCACGGCGCAGGGGCTGTAGGACTGGATGCGCGCACCGGCCAGCTCCGGGATCTGCGTGTTGACCGGGCCGTCAATGAGCGCGATCGTCACGCCTTCACCCGTGTAGCCCGACGAGTGAATCGCATCCAGGCGGTAGTAGCCGTAGAAGGTCTGTTCGTTCGCCGTGATCGTGGTATCC
The DNA here is from genome assembly GCA_958415245.1 of Schaalia odontolytica. Taxonomy (GTDB): domain Bacteria; phylum Actinomycetota; class Actinomycetes; order Actinomycetales; family Actinomycetaceae; genus Pauljensenia; species Pauljensenia odontolytica_D. Next base: position 5,515 of record CATYYP010000010.1, read on the forward strand.
GCCGATGCTGGGGCCGCAGGAACCACGAGTGCTGCAAGAGCAAGCACGCCGGCCAGGGCGACCCCCGTACCTCGCTGCGCCACGCGGGCAATATCGCGCCTCATTACACATCCTTTCGCCACGCGCTCCGGCGGCGCGCAACACAGCAGTCTACCACTCGGTCATGCACCGTCGAGCCAGTCACGAAAGGGCATGACGCCAGCGCCCTACGGCACCGTCACGCACTGCGTCACCGGGGCCGACTCGCGGCCCGTGGAGGTCACGACGAGGCTCACGGTCAGGCAGTTCTCGCCGCTCACCGCAGTGGTCGTCAGGCTGTTGCGGCGCATCGTCTCAGCCACCACGGCCTCGCCCGGGCGGGTGAGCACGTACTTGAACTCCAGCGCCCCAGGCTGGTACTGGCCCTGCTCGGGCACCTCCCAGCCCCAGCGGATCTCGTTGCCGTTCGGTGTGGCCGTCAACCCGGTGACGGCCTCGGGCGGGACGGCGCCCGCGTCGCCCTGATCGGAGTTACTCACTGTCCCCGCGCTCGAGGAGGGGGTCGGCGTGGATACGCCGCCACCGCCTCCACCCAGGTGGATGCTGTGTCCGCCGCCGGTGAGCATCGCGACCACCAGGCCGGCCGTCGCCAGCACCATCACGAGCGCAAGGACCGGCACCACCCACGCGGGGCGCTTCGACTGCCCCTCAACCAACCCGGTTCGGTTCGTCGTCGAATTGCCGGCCCACGCCTCGTTCGACGAGGCCTGGGGACCGTCCGCGAAACTCCCACGGCGGGTGCGCGTACGCTCCGCGTCCAGGGCCGCCGCAGACGGGGCGGACAGGGCCGAGGAGGGCGCGCTCGAGGAGGCCACCACGCTCAGCTTCATCTCCGTGACCGGGCGGTGCATCTCGCGCTCAACCGTCTGCAGCGCGTAGCCGAGGGCTGCCGCCGACCCGAAGCGCTGCTCCGGATCCAGGCTCATCGCGCGGCGCACGATGGCCGTCACAGCGTCGGGCACGCCCGGGCGGTCGATACGCGACACGCGGCCACGGGCGACGCGCTGGGCGACCGCGTGAGCCGAGTTGTCCCCGTCCTCCACCTCGAAGGGCGAGCGACCCATGAGAAGCGTCCACAGGGTCGCGCCCAGGGCCCACACGTCCTGCGTCGGGTGAGCGCGCGCCGTGCCCGCGATCTGCTCGGGCGGCGCCCACATCACCGAGAAGCCGTCGCGGCCGCCGCGCGGGTCCGCACCCACCGGCTCGGCCACACCGAAGTCCGTCAGCACCGGCGACCCGTAGGCGTTGATCATGATGTTGCTGGGCTTAATGTCGCGGTGCACGTAGCCCGCGCGGTGCAGCATCTCAGCGCCACCGCACATGCGGATCACCATCGACAGCGCGCGATCCGTCGACATCGGGTTTGCGCGCACCTGATCGAGGATATTCGCGACCGGGCAGTACTCCATCACCAGGTACGGGCGTCCATCAGGCGTGCGCCCCGCGCCGTACAGCTGGGCCACCGCCGGGTGACCCGACACGAGGGCCATCACGTCGGCCTCGCGGGCGATGCCGGCCTCGCCGTCCGCCCCGCGATCCCTGCGCGCCACCTTGACGGCCACCTCACGGCTAGGCAGCTCCTGACGGCACAGGAACACGTCCGCGAAACCACCCGACCCAAGCGGACGAATCCACTCGTAACCCGGCAGCGACGGCACCATTCCGACGCGAGCGTCGCTATCCATCAACGTTTCCCTTTCCTACGGCCCATGCGCTTGGCCAGCGAGCGACCGCCCTTGCGAGCGGCGTCAGCCTGGCGGCGGGCGCGACGGCGCCAGCGCAGCGACTTCAGCGACAGCGCGTAACGCAGTCGCGCGAACGGCGACACCGAGGCCGCCCACTCGCGACGCAGCTCATCCACGTCGTTCCACGCCTGCTCCGCGTCCTCGGGGCGGGCACCGCCGGCAGCGAAGTCCGCGACGTCCGCGCGGCGCGCCACGGTGACGGCCCGGGGAACCACGCCCGAGAAGAGCGACCAGCCGGGCACGCGCACGTCCGCAGCCGAGCGCTTGCGCGCCTTGCGGGCCTTGGCGTCCCCCTCCTCGTCGCTCTCGGACTTCTTGGGCGTCCACTGCGAGGCCAGCGCCCACGCGACCTCCTGGCGCGTCAGGTGCGGCTCAACGACGAGGCCGGAGTCGATCGCGGTATCCACGAGCTCGTCCCACGAGCCGCGCACCGACTCGGCGGCCTGCGCGCGGCGGCGGCTCTTGCGGCGGCGGGACTTCGCCAGGAGCACCGCCAGGACCGGGCCCAGCAGCAGGAGGAGGGACACCGACACCGTGCCGATCGCCATCCACGGGATGTGGAGGCCGTTCGGATCGTGCGGATCCGTCGCCTGGTCGCGGGTCGCGGGCGGCAGCTCAACCGGCTGCTCGGGCGGCTCCGGGGGCTGCAGGACCTGCGGCTTGGGCACGGACTTGGGCTTGTTGACCTGCGTCGTGGGCTGCTGTTCGCGCGGCGGAGTCGGGTCGAAGGTCGCCCAGCCCACGCCGGGGAACTCCACCTCGACCCACGCGTGCATGTCCGAACCCGTCAGGTCGACGCTGCCGGACGTGCCCTCGCGATAGGCACCCATAACGACGCGGGCGTTGATGCCCTGTGAGTGCAGCATGAGGGCCATGAGGGTCGCGTACTGCTCGTCGTCGCCCACCAGCGCCTCGGCGCTGATCATTCGCTCGATGCGGTCCTGAGAGGACCCGGGACGCGAATTGATCGTGTCCTCGTTGGAGTAGTAGCCATCAGTGTGCAGGAACTGCTCAATCGCGCGGGCCTTCTCCAGGTCCGAGCGCGCGGTCGACGTGTGATCCGCGGCCAGGGAGTCCACGTCCTTCGGGACGTTCGTGTCTCCCCCGGCGTAGCGCGCCGCGTTCACGCTGGCGAACTCCGAATCCGCGTGTTCGCGCGGCATCGTCGTGCTCAGCGAGTAGCTCAGCTGGCCGGTCGGGCCCGTCGTCAGCGCGGTATCCGCCCACAGGTCGTAGTTCAGGCCGTCCTGCTGCTCAGCCGCGTTGGGGGCAGAGGGTTCAAAGCGCAGGACCGACACCTGGCCGATCGTGGGCACCCACGGTCCCAGCAGCTGCGAGGTCGACACCGAGGTCTGCACACCCGCCGTGTCGGCGCTGCGCCCCGGGATCGTGGACCCCACGCGGCGGTATCCGGCCGTGCCGGCAGCCGTGTTCGTGACACCCATGCCGAAGGTCGTCCCGTCGTACACGTCCATCGCGCCCAGGCGCACGCGCGCCTCCTTGGGCATGTTGGACACACGGATCAGGGATTCATCCTCGAGATCCTTGTTGTAGTGGCGGTAGCTGGACAGCGGTGAGGGGTACTGGCGCGCGTCTACGGGCGGCTCGACGACGTCGCGTCCGACAACGCGGTCCGAGGCCGTGGGGCCCAGCAGGGACGCCGCAGGGATCGCCGCAGCGACCATCACGCCCACCATGAGCGCGCCCATACCCACGCGCCACCACACGTGCACGATCTGGCGCGAGGAACCGCCCATGGTCGTCGACGCGGTGGTCGCCGTAGAGGCCATACCAATGACGATGTCGGCGCCCAGTCGTGCGCGTCCGATCGCCGAGGCCCACGCCCACCACACGATGAGTCCCACCCACCACGCGATGACGAGGAGGGCGGACGGAGAGTGGTTCGACGGCCCCCACACGATCGCGATCACGCCGGCGAGGATCAGCGGCACAGATCCCCACATGGGGCGCCCGTAGCGCACCGTCACGACGCCCGCCGCGACCGAACACACGAGGCAGGCCATCCACGGCACCATCGCAGGCCCCACGTAGGAGCCGGCGGGCGGCGTCAGCGTCAGGAGGTCCTTCCAGGCCTCGACCGAGCCGACGACGAGCGTCTGGATGGTCCGCGACGTCGGGACCACGCCCCAGCGGGTCGTCTCACGCAGCGCGGCAGCGCCACCGAAGAGGAAGTGCGAGGCCACGACCGCCGCGACGATCGAGAGCAGGTCCCAGCGCCACTTGGCGGCCGCCCACGCGACCACAAGGCCGACCACGACGCCCGCGAGCGCCGCGATCGCACCCTGGCCGCCGCCGAAGACGGACTCGAACATGAGGATCGGACCGGAAAAGAGGACCGCGAGGACCAGCAGGGACCATGCGGGCATGGCGGCGCGGTGGATCGACCCGCCCATGGTGGTTTCCTGGGCGACGGGGCGACGGGAGCGACGCGGTGGAGGTGCCGGACGCGAGGCGTTGCGAGCGGGAGTACTCACGCGTTCACCCCCCGCGACACGAGCATCGGCAGGTCTTCGAGGGAGGGGCAGTCGATGATGACGCCGCGCGTGATCTTGCGGCGGCGACGCGCACGGCCCGGGACCACGCGGATCACCGACACGATGACGTCGACGGGAGCGATGTTCGCCAGGCGAGCAGCCTCCTCGTCGTCCACGCCAGCGCCGACGACAATCGAGAGCACCGAAATCCCACCGCGCTCCATGATGCAGCGGCGCACGATGCCCGCGAACTCCGAGCGCGTCGACGTCTCCATCTCGGACAGCGCATCCAGCATCGCCATGGGCGAGCCCGTGGGGATCCACTCGTCCGCGGTGTGCATCGACACCGTGCGGGCCTCGCCCGAGCCGGCGAGCGCCAACGACGCGGCAACCGACACGGCCGTCTCAAAAGAGCGCCGATCCCACGCGTCCACGCGCGTATCCAAGAGCACCATGTGGTGCGAGCGGTGAGTCTCCTCGAACTGACGGACGATCAGGCGGCCAAAGCGCGCCGTCGACGGCCAGTGCACCGCGCGACGGTCGTCACCCGGCTCGTAGTCGCGCAGGGCGTGGAAGGACACGTCGGAGCTCGTCAGCTTCTCGCTGGCCACGCCCTCGACGTCCATCTGCATGCCCGTCGCGTCAAAGGAGAAACGCACCGTCGGCGGGTGCACGTGCACGAGGATCGGGTCATCCCACGAACGCACACGACGCAGCAGGCCCAGGCCGTCCATGCGCACGGTGCGCGCCGGGCCCACGTTGATGACGCCGCGGCGCTTCGTCATGACCGAGAAAGACTCGTTCCAGGTGCCGTTTCCGCTGATCGGGGGCACGAGGAACTCGCCACTGCCTCGTCCGATCGTGACCTCCACGAGGGTCGAACCCGAGCGGCGCCCAGACTCGTTGACCACGCGGACGCGGCCCACCGCCACCTGGCCGGCGACAATGCGGTCGTTCTTCATGCGCAGGGACACCGACAGCGGGGACGGGGACGCGACCGAGGCCACCGCGACCACGAGGGCCACCAGGCCCATGACGGCCACGATGAAGCCCTCCAGCCAGCCGAAGGCGAGGGCCGCGACGGTGCCCGCGAGCGTCGCCGCGATCACCGCCCACCCCACCGGGGTCAGCGCGCCCAGCCAGCGGGCGACGCCCTCGTATCCGGGCAGCGCCTGCACGCGGGCGCTCAGGGCGCGCCACGCGTGCCTCACAAGTCGACGTAGTTTCTTCACTGGCTCACCTCACCGGGCGACAATCGCCGACGCGCACCTTCTGCGCGAACGCCGCCTCGGAATCCGCCCGCGTTGCGATCTTCGACGGAGTGGGACCGGCACCAGTGATAGTCAGCTCTTCGGTCCAACCGTCCAGATCCGAACTAATCGTACATTTGTGAGTAAGCGACGTGTCGGCCCACCCCGGAGCACTGAACGTAAAGGTGTGGCATCCACCCGGGGACCCGTACTTCTCGCCTCCCTGGCAAGCCTCCGTCCACGTCAGGTTCACGTCCAGCTTCGTGGTCTCCGTCGGCTGCTCACTCATCACCGTCTCACCCAGACCGTTGACCGCAACGACCGTGGCCTGGTAGCGGGTGCCCTGGGCCAGATCCGAGAAGGTCGCCGTGTTGACACCGCCACGCACAGTCTGCGTCGCGCCGTTATTCAGCGACACGCGGACCTCGGTAACCGCCGGGTTCGCGCCCACCGGATCCCACTGAACCGTCAGGCTCGTCGAGTTGACACCTGTGAACCGCACGCCCACATCCGAGGGGCGGCCCGTCGCTGTGCCCGTGGCGGACGCGACCGGTGAGGCCGCCGGCTGGTTGTTCACGCCGATGCCCGTCTGGCAGAAGTAGTATGTCTTCGACTCCCAGCCGTTGGCGGGCAGGATGTCGCCATCGTCGACCCGTTGTCCACTCGCACATGAATTGGGGTCCGCCGAGTAGCGCAAGGTCAGATCCGACGCTTCGAAGCCTCGGCCCGTCACCACCGACAACCCAGTGACCTTCAGCTGACCGGCCTTCCCGGTGCCCGAGAGGGTCGGGTCCGCAATCGGCGCGGGAGTGGTTGCGATGGACACCGTCGTGTACCCCTTCGCCGACGTGTCACCGTCGGTGTTCGTCAGCTCCACCGACACCTGCTTGTCACGACCGGTCGGCACAAGTGGCACCTGGACGCTCCTGGCACCAGCCGGAGCCGTCACCGGCTTATCGCCCACCATGACATGGGTAGAACCGAAATCAGTTCCGCCGGAACGGCCCGGCGTCCACGAGACCTCGACCGTCGCTAGGTTCGGATCCTTATCCGCTGTCACGGCCACCGCCCTCACGTCAGTCGGCTGGTCCGGTGCGCCATGCGGGTGCGCGCCCGTGGCCTCCGACAGCAGCGACGGTTTGTCCGCGTCGTTCTGGGCCTGGATTCTCACCGAGTAGAGGGCACCGTTCTTCAACCCAGAGATAGTCATTTTCCTCTCTGTGCCAGCGGCCGTGTACGGGATCGGCTGGCCGCCCGATTCCGGATAGAGGAACACCGTGTACGTTTGGATCTTAGAGCCCTCGTTGTGCGGCTCCGCCCACGTGACATCCAGGGCCCCATCCGAACCCACAACCGTGGGCGCGGCCATCTGATCGGGCTCGACATCGACCTTCACCTCGGCAGACGGTGCCGACGGATCGGAGTCACCGGCCTCGTTCGTCGCGACGACCGTGAAGCGGTGCTTCGCACCATTCGTCAGGCCCTTGATCTGCATACCCGGCTTAGTGGTGTTGTAGGTACGCCCGTCCAACAGGTCCGTCACCGTGTAGCCAGAAATCGTGCCACCGTTCGAGGCAGGCTCATCGAACTGCACGAAGGCGGTCTGCGACCCCATCGCCGTCGCCTTCACGTTTTGCGGCGGTTCAGGGCGATCCAAGACCTTGACAACGACTCGGCCCTGGACCACACGATCGGGGTCGTTCGTCGCGTCCATGACGCGATAAACAACGATCATGTCGCCGTGGAAGCCCGCCTTGGGGGTCACCGACAGGACGTTGCCGTTGCCCGAGGCGGTTCCCTGGCCCACGTGCACCGACGCATCCAGGACCACGAGCGGCTCCGGGAACGGATTCGTCGTGTACTCCGACAGGTTCACGTCCACCGTCTGGCCGGCCTTCGCCTTGATGCGGGCCTCCGTGGTCGTCACGAGGGGCTTGGAGGACTTCACGATCGTGACCGGAATGTCGGCGTTGACCGCGCCCGAGCCGTCGTCGACGCTGACGGTAATCGCGCCGACCGGGCCCTTGGGCTGGTCCTTCTTGCCGGACACGGTCAGGTTGTAGCCGTCCAGGGAGACGTCCACGCCGCCGGGGGCCTTCACCACGCGGTACTCGAAGGAGCCCTTCGCCTGGTCGTCCGGGTCGTCCACCATCTGCGTGAGGTCGACCGTCACGGACTCACCCTGGCCCACGAGGATCGGGGTCGGGGTCAGGCGCGGCGGCAGGTTCCTGGCCGGCTGGATCGTGATCGGGATCGTCAGGGTCGATGTCAGGGCCGAGGCGTCGTCCGAGGCACCGTCACGCACCGTGAAGGAGACCGAGGCCTTGCCCGAGGCAGTGTCGGGCGCGTTCAGCGTGATGTGCGTGGAGTCCTGAAGCGAGGCCGAATCCAGGCCGCCGCTGAACTTCACCGACGACGCGTCGGTGATGATCGGGGAGCGCGAGTTGTCGCGCACCAGCACGTAGTCGCGCATATCGAGGGTCAGCGTGGAGCCCGCGCGCATCGCCACCGGGACGCGCGTCGTGTCCAGACGCGGAGCCAGCAGGTCGGTACCCGGAACAGTCACGACCGCGCTCGCGCTCAGGCCGTCGGGGTCCGTCACCGTGTACACGACGAGGCGACGGCGCGCGTCCGGGGAAATGGACAGGTTCTGCCCCGACACGCTCACGCCCGAGGCGTCCGAGGACACCGTCAGCGCAGCCGTGGTGCCGTCCGGGTCCTCGTCGTTGACGAGGACGGCAACGCTGACAGGCTTGGAGTCCGAGGGCAGGTCGGAGACCGGCACGACGTCGTCGCGGGCGATCGGCGCGCGCAGCGGCGCATCCGCGTCCACCGTCACGGTCAGCTGACCCTGGGCGCGACCACCTCGGCCGTCCTCGATCTGATAAGCCACGACGAACACGCCGTTCGTGGCGGGCGCCTTCACCGTCACCAGGTCCTCGGCCATCGTCACGGTCGCGGCCGGATCCGACACGGACACGGTCTGCGGATCCGTGTCCACGGTCAGGGCGTCGCCGTCCGCATCCAGGTCATTGCTCAGGACGTTGATGCTCACCTCGCGCCCCGGACGCACCGTCACCGAATCGGGAACGGCCGTCGGGTTGTGGTTCTGCGAGCCCGGAGGGGCGATGCCGACGCGGACGCGGGCGCGTCCCTGCACGCCGAGGCGGTCCTCGACGATGTAGGAGAAGGTGTCCGTGCCGGTCGCATCGTCGGAGGGCGTGTACTCCAGCCACTCCGTGCCCAGCACGACGCTACCCTTGGCCGGCGGCTGGTCGATGCCCACCAGGGCGACCGAGTCGCCGTCGGGGTCGATGCCCGTCAGCGGCACCGGGATGCGCGTCATCTGGCCTTGCACGGCCCAGGCGCTGAGCGGCTTGGGCACGGGTGCGCTGTTGGCCGCGGAGGAAGCGATGATCTCAAACGTGACGGTCGACGTCGCGCGATTGCCGACCGAATCGACGGCCGTGTACAACACGCGCACCACGCCGGCCTCGGAGCCGGCGGCCAGGCGCACCTGGTTGCCGGTCACGAACACCGTGCCCAGCTCGGCACCCGACAGGACCTCCACCTCCGGGTCCAGGCTCAGCGACAGGCCAATCGGCGAGCGGTCGTTCGACAGGACGCTCACCGAGCCAATGTCGTCGGCGCGCACCTTCGCGGTGTCGGCCGTGGCCTGGGGCGGCGTTTCCTCACTCTGTGCATCCGTCGGGATGACGCTCACCTGGGCGGTCGCGGAACCCGCGCCGTTGGAGACCGTGTAGGTAAAGGTCGTCACGTCGGCCAGGCCGCCCGGCGACGTGATGCGCAACAGGTGGCGCTCGATGAGCGTGACCTCGAGGCCCGAGTTCGCGGGCACGTCGATCGACTGGACGACGAGGACACCGCCGGATGGATCCGTGTCGTTGGCCAGCGGCGCGATCAGCGAGGCGCCACCGCTGGGCAGGACCGCCAGGTCGTCCTCGGCGACCGGCAGGGCGTTCGTGTCGTCGTCGACCACGTCCACGCGGATCACGCCCACGGTCGTGGACGGGCCGTCGGAGACCGTGTAGGTGAACTGGAAGGATCCCGGCACCGAACCCGTGAACGTCAGCGTGCCGCGCGACAGATCGGCACTCACCGACGTACCGGCCGGGGGTGTGCCAGCCGCCACGAGGGAGAGGGGGTCGCCGTTGGGATCCGTGTCGTTGGCGATCGGGTCGATCGTCAGCGGCTCAGCCACGCGCGCCACGTAGAAGTCGGCGCGCGCCACCGGCGGCACGTTGCCCGCCTCCTGGACGCTCACCTTCAGCTCGCCCGTGGTCTCGGCGTGGCCATCCGACAGAGTCACGGCGATCGCCTTGACGCCAGCGCCCGAGCCCAAGTCCTGTATCTGGACCGTGCCGTCCTCGGAGAACTGCACGGCCATGCCCTCGGGGGCCGTCGCCGACACCAGGTAGAACTGGTCGCCGTCCGGGTCGATCCAGTCCGACAGGAGGTTGTATTCGACCTGCGCGTTCGCACCCACCTTGATGACCGGGTGCTTGAGCTGGCGCGGGCCCTCGTTCTGGCTCCACGGGTGGATCGTCAGCGTCACGTTCGCCGTCGCGCCCGCGAGGCCGTCCGAGGCCTCGTACGTGAAGGACGTCGATCCGCTCGTCAGGTTCTCGGGGACGTCCGTGATCTGCAGGGCGCGGCCGCCACGCGTGCGCACGATCGAGC
>CATYYP010000011.1 GCA_958415245.1 Schaalia odontolytica
TCCCCTCGAGCCCGGTCAGGAAGACTCCACCTGGCCCTGCAACGACGAGAAGTACATCACCCACTTCCCGGAGACCAACGAGATCTGGTCCTTCGGTTCGGGCTACGGCGGCAACGCCCTGCTCGGCAAGAAGTGCTTCGCCCTGCGTATCGCCTCGACGATGGCCCGCCGCGACGGCTGGATGGCCGAGCACATGCTCGTCCTGCGCCTGACCCGCGAGACCACCGGCCAGCAGTTCCACGTCACCGCCGCCTTCCCGTCGGCCTGTGGCAAGACCAACCTCGCCATGCTCCAGCCCACGATCCCCGGCTACAAGGTCGAGACCGTCGGCGACGACATCGCGTGGATGCGTCCCGGTGAGGATGGCCGCCTGCGCGCCATCAACCCCGAGGCTGGCTTCTTCGGCGTTGCCCCCGGCACCTCCTACAAGACCAACCCCATGGCAATGGAGACCGCGAAGGCCAACTCCATCTTCACGAACGTCGCCAGGACCGACGACGGCGACGTGTGGTGGGAAGGCATCGACGGCGAGGTTCCCTCGCACCTGATCGACTGGCACGGCAACGACTGGACCCCCGAGTCCGGCGAGAAGGCTGCTCACCCGAACAGCCGCTTCACCGTCCCCGCCGCCCAGTGCCCCATCATCTGCCCCGACTGGGAAGCCCCCGAGGGTGTCGCCATTGACGCCATCCTCTTCGGTGGCCGCCGCGCCACCAACGTCCCGCTGGTTGCCGAGCAGTACGAGCCCGCCCACGGCGTGTTCATCGGCGCCTCCGTGGCCTCCGAGGTCACCGCTGCTGCGACCGACGTCAAGGCCGGCTCGCTGCGCCACGACCCCTTCGCCATGCTGCCCTTCTGCGGCTACAACATGGCCGACTACTGGGGCCACTGGCTGGAGATGCAGGACAAGCTGGGCGAGAAGTTCCCGCACGTCTACCAGGTCAACTGGTTCCGTAAGGACGAAGAGGGCAACTTCATGTGGCCCGGCTACGGCGACAACGCCCGCGTCCTGGACTGGATCGTTCGCCGCGCCGCCGGCGAGGTCGAGGCCATTGACGGCGTGACCGGCCGCTACCCGAAGTTCGAGGACTTCAACCTCGACGGTCTGGACATCGACGAGGCCGTTTGGGCGAAGCTCTTCGCGATCGACCCCGACGCTTGGGCCGCCGAGATGGACGACACCGAGGAATACTTCTCGCAGTTCGGCGACAAGGTTCCCGCCGCCATCACCGAGCAGCTGGCCAAGTTCCGCGCGCGTATCGCCGCCGCGAAGCAGGCCTGATCAAAGCGGACCTGAGGGCGAGCCCCGGAGGAAACTCCGGGGCTCGCCCCTTTTTCTCCCCGTGGGGGAGTGCCGAAACGCAGAGGAAAGATTCCGAGCGCGGCCAGCCCCAGCCTCGTCGATAACGAAGCGAAAACTGACCGGGTTGTGTCAACAAGGAGCCGTAGGGGCTACACTGGAACAGCATCCGACCGCGCACGCAAGGAGAGCCCGTGCCCAACTACTTGACGAACGACGAGCTGGCCCACGCGAAGAGCCTGCTCGATCGCATGACCACCATCTACCAGCACACCGTCGTGGGTCAGGAAGGCCTGCGCCGCGCGCTCACCGCCTCGCTCCTCGCCGGCGGCCACGTGTTGGTCGAGTCCGTGCCCGGCCTGGCGAAGACGACGGCCGCGCAGACCCTCGCGTCCGCAGTGTCCGGTACCTTCCACCGCATCCAGTGCACCCCCGACCTCATGCCCAATGACATCGTCGGCTCCCAGATCTGGAACCAGGAGCGCGGCGAGATGGTCACCCAGCTGGGCCCCGTCCACGCGAACATGGTCCTCCTCGACGAGATCAACCGTTCTTCGGCGAAGACACAGTCCGCCATGCTCGAGGCCATGCAGGAACGCCAGACCACGATCGGCGGCGTCAACCACAAGCTGCCCAGCCCCTTCATGGTCATGGCCACCCAGAACCCCATCGAAGAAGAGGGCACCTACGTGCTGCCCGAGGCTCAGATGGACCGATTCCTCCTCAAGGAGGTCATCACCTACCCGACGCCCGTCGAGGAGCTCGAGGTTCTCACCCGCATCGACTCCGGCCAAATGAGCTCGCAGGCCTCGGTCGCGCCCATCACCCTCGACGACGTGCGCACCCTGCAGGAAGCGCGCCGACGCGTGTTCGTGCACGATACCCTCAAGGCCTACATCGTCGACATCGTCAACACCACCCGCGGCGCCGGCCCGAACCCGCTGCCGGGTTGGAACAAGCACGTGCGCGTGGGCGCCTCGCCCCGTGGTGGCATCGCCCTCATGCAGATCGCGCAGGCGATCGCCCTCATGGCGGGACGAAACCACGTCATGCCCGACGACATCAAGGAAATGCGCTACGGCATCCTGCGCCACCGCATCATCCGTACCTTCGACGCGCTGGCGGACAACGTCTCCATCGAGGGCCTGATCGACGCCGTGTTCAACGCGGTGCCCGTACCGTAACGATTCTCCCGTCCGCCGCCGACGCCCTCGAGGAACGCAATGCCTGTACGCTCGCGCGAAATCCACGCGCTCTCCACGCGCATCCAGCTGCCCGTCATGCGCAAGCTGCTGTCCATCATGGATGGACAGCACTCCGCGCTGCGGCAGGGACGCGGCTGGGAGTTCATGGACCTGGCTCCCTATCAGCCGGGCGACGACGTGCGCGAAATCGACTGGGCGGCGACGGCTCGCACCGGTTCGCCGGTCATCAAGAGGCACGAGGCCACGGCGAACCTGCAGGTGATGCTCGTCGTCGACACGGGCCGCGAAATGGGCGCTCTCGCCCCGTCGGGTGAAACGAAGGAAGAGATCGCCCTCGCCGCATGCGAGGCGATCGCATGGCTGAGCGTCGCGCGCGGCGACCAGATCGGCCTCGTCGCCGGTGACGCCGAGCGCGTGCGCTTCATGCCCGCCCGATCCGGCAACGCCCACGCCGAAACCATCATGCGCCGCATCGAGGAGGACATCACGCTGTCCTCCCCGCACTCGGACGTGCCCAAGCTCCTGGCGCGCGCGCGGACGGTGACCCGACGCCGCAGCCTCATCGTCATCGTCACCGACGCAACCCAGCCGGAGCCGACCCGCCTGTCCGATGACCTCATCAAGTCCCTATCCGTGCGCCACCAGGTCATCCTCGTGAGCGTTGAGGACATTGACCCGACCTCCCTTGAGGAGGGAACGAACGTGGTCGACGTGACCGAAGGGCCCCTCCCGGACTTCCTGTTGCGTGACTCGCAGCTGGCCGGGGAAGCCGCCAATCTTGTGGCGATGCGCCGACACGCGGTCGCCCAAATGCTCGATAAACGTGGGGTGATCCGCGTGGACGTGGGCTCCAGTCAGGACGTCCCGCGCGCACTCATGCGAGCCCTCGAAAGGGGAGCACATGTCCGGTGATCTCACCAACGGCCTGAACGATCCCGCGCTCTACCCGAACTGGATGTGGATCCTGGGGACGGTACTCGTCGTGGCCGTCCTCGGGTGGATTGTCTACAGCATCTGGCGCTGGTGGACGTCGCGTATCGGCGAGGTCATGGAACTTCAGACGATCACGGATGCTCGCCGCAAGAAGTACCTCACCTACATCGATCAGATTGCCGACCGCTACGCCGACGGTGACCTGGATGCGCGCGGCGTTCACCTGGCGCTCGCGGGCCTCATGCGTGCCCTGGGCACCGAGCGAACGGGCCGAGACCTCGAGGTCGCGACCGTGTCCGAGGTGCGCGAGCTCGTCCCCGTGTGGCCGGGCCTGGCCGACATCCTGCAGGCCTGCGAAGTCCCCAGTTTCTCGGGCGATGAGATCCCGCAGGGGCAGCCTTCTCACGAGGCCGTCACCAACGTCTTGACCATGGCCGTGGAGGCGGTGAACGTATGAGGTTCTGGTGGTTGATTCTCGTCGTCCTGGCGGTCGTCGCAATCGCGACGGTCGTCGGGTGGCTGCTCGCGCGTCGCGCCGGCGTGCGTTCGGGCAAGAAGGGCTGGGTTGCCAACACGGGCTACCTGCGCGGCCTGCCGAAGTACCAGGCCCTCGTGCGTCGCACGCGCGCCTCGCTGGCCATGGCCTTCGTCTGCTTCCTGATCGCCGTCATCGCGACCTCCGTGTCGGCGGGCGCGCCCGTCGACCGGTACGTCAAGCACGACAAGTCCGCGAGCCGCGACATCGTCCTGTGCCTGGACTCGTCCGGATCGATGCTGCCTTACGACTCAAAGATCGGCGGGGCCTTCCGGCAAATCATCTCCCACTTCGAGGGCGAGAGAATCTCGCTGCAGCTGTGGGACGCCTACTCGATGACGATGTTCCCGCTCACCGACGACTACGACATGGCCACCGACGTTCTCCAGGACATGTCGGACACGATCGACACCGGCCTCATCCAAATTGGTGGAAAGGTGTCTGGAACAAGGGAACTCTTCGAGTACCTGGAGCCCGTCTTGGACGAGAATCAGGAAGTCTCCTCGCTCGTCGGCGACGGTCTGGCCTCGTGCGTCATGGGCTTCGACCATAACGACAAGCAGCGTTCCCGCACCATCTTGCTGGCCACTGACAACGAGGTGTACGGCGAGGGCGTCTACGACCTGAGCGAGGCGATCGAATTCGCGAAGAGCCAGGGCGTGACGGTCACGGCCCTGTACCCGGGATCGGATATCAGCCTGAGCTCCGCGGCCCTGCAGCTGCGTGATGAGGTCCGTAAGACCGGTGGCGACTTCTACGATGCCTCGTCCCCGTCGGCCGTGGATAGCGTGGTGAAGCAGATCGAGGCCGAACAGAAAGAAGAACTTGACTCCGCTGGAAAGATGATGGAGACGGACCGCCCCGGCGCCGCCCTGGGGTGGACACTCTTCGGCGTCGTGTCCCTGCTCGGTCTGCTGGCGTTCGGGAGGCTCTGACATGATTTTTCGCCCCGTCTTTCACTTGGTCATCCTGGGCATCATCGGCGTGCTCGGCGCGCTCTTCGTGTTCCTGTCGGCCAAGCGCGCCACCCGCCGCCACGTCATGGATGTTCTGCGTCGCTTCCTCATCGTCGTCACAGTCATCATCATGGGCGCAGGCCCGTCGATCCCCGGTGAAGCCCAGGAAGTGACCTCGACCCTCGAGGTCTACTTCGTCATCGACCGCACCGGCTCCATGGCCGCCGAGGACTGGGACGGCAGCAAGCCCCGCATCGACGGTGTGCGCAACGACATCTCGATCATGATGAACATCCTCACCGGCTCGCGCTTCTCCATCATGTCCTGGGACTCGAGGGTCCACACGGACCTGCCGCTGACCTCCGACGCTTCCGCGGTCGTCTCGTACATGGATTCCTTCGACCGCGAGCTCTCCAGTTCCTCTCAGGGATCGTCGGTGAACCGACCCGCCCAAGACCTCGCCAAGCTCCTGAAGAAAAACAAGGAACGCCACCCCCAGAACGTGCGCGCGCTTTTCGTCTTCTCCGACGGCGAGACCTCCAACCAGGACCACTGGAGCAGCGCCCCCTCCGGCAACGCCAGCGACTGGGATACCGTCAAGGAGTACATTGATGGCGGCCTCGTCCTCGGCTACGGCACCGAGGAAGGCGGCCCCATGAAGGTGCTGCGCCTGGGTGACAGCGGCTCCCAGAGCGGCGGTGAACCCGAGTACATCCACGACTCCTCGAAGCCCGACAACCCGATCGCCATTTCGAAGATCGACGAGGTCGCCCTGAAGGATGTCGCCTCACGCGTGGGCGTCGACTACGTGCATTCGCCTGACAAGTCGGCGATCGAATCGCACGCTCGTTCCGTGCTCGACAAGGCGACGACGATGGCCGAGTCGCGCAACCTGAAAGACACGTATCGCTACATCATCTGGCCTTTCGCACTCCTTCTTGGGGCTCTCCTCGCGTGGGAGGGTGCCACGCTGGCGCTGCGCGCCCAACAGTTGAGGAACTCCCATGCCATCTGAGAACTCGCAGCCTGAAGCAGACCTCCTCCCCTTTGGCGCGCCCCAGGTCGATCCCGTCGATGCGTCCGTTCGCGCGAAGCTCACCAAGGCCTCGTCGGGCAAACAGAAGATCCAGCGCAACCCCCGTGCGCTGCGCCCTCTGTGGTACTCCATCCCGATCCTCGTCATCGTGCTGAGCGTCGCCGCGTACCTGATCGGCCTCTCGCTCTGGTCGCGCTCGTCCCTGAGCCACTGGAAGGCGCAGGAATACGACATCGCACAGACAGGCTACGAAGGCCAGATGGCGTGGACAAAGATCGGCATCGAGCGCTGGGTCGCGCACTACAACCGCGGCACCACTCTCGTGCGTCAGGGACAGACCGACGAGGGGGTGACGGAGCTGCGTACCGCCTTCGACCTCGTCCCCAAGGCCACCGAGGTCCAGCCTGGCCGACTCGAGCCCTTCTCCTACGAATGCCGCGTTCGCGTCAACCTCGCGATCGGCATCGAGATTCAGGGTGACGCGCAGGCTGCCGCCGGCGCCTACGGAAACGCCGCGACCACCTACCAGGAAGCGGAAGAGACTGTCGCCCCCTGTCAGACCGCCTCCAACTCCAGCCAGAACCAGTCCGACCAGAACCAGTCTGACGACCAGAACCAGTCTGACAACAAGGACCAGTCGAGTAACCAGAACCAGTCCGGTGACCAGCAGCAGTCTGGCAAGCAGTCCGATAACCCCGCCGACCAGAACAAGGAACGCGTCGAGGACAAGAAGCAGAAGGCTGAGGAGCAGTCCCAGGAGCAGGGCGACCAGCAGCAGGACCAGCAGCAGGACCAGCAGAAGGACCAGCAGGACAAGGGATCGAAGGATCAGCAGACGAACCCGAGTCCCAGCCCGAGCCCCTCGCAGAATCCCTACGAAGGCGAGACCCCGGGAGAGAAGCAGCGCCGTGAGGAGCTGGAGCACAAGAACGATCAGCGCAACAAGGACCAGCGCTACAAGAAGGATGACCGCCGTAGCGGCAACCCGAACGGCGCCTGGTGAGGGCCGCAAGCCCGTCTCACTTTCGCTGTGACGTGCACCCATAAAACACCACGGTGGCCCGGAAGGCCACCAAACACCGATAGGCTTGAATCGTGAAGGTTCTTCTCGTTGGTAACGGAGGTCGCGAACACGCGATCGCCCGTGCGCTGGTACGAACGTCCACCCCGGAGCATCCCGTGTCGCTTGTCGTCCAGGCGGGTAACCCCGCGCTGGAGCAGCTGGGCCGCTCCCTGACCATGGATCCACTGGATCCGAAGGACGTCGTCCGTCGCGCCACGTCTGAGAACGTCGACCTCGTGGTCGTCGGCCCCGAGGCGCCGCTCGTCGCGGGCGTCGCGGATGCGGTCCTGGACTACGGCATCCCCGTCTTTGGCCCCACGAAGGACGCCGCGCGTCTCGAGGCCTCCAAGTCGTTCGCGAAGCAGGTCATGGCCGATGCCGGCGTGGCCACGGCTCGCGCCTTCACGTGCACCACGATGGACCAGGTCGAGGCCGCGTTCGACGACCTGGGTGCCCCCTACGTCGTGAAGGACGACGCGCTTGCCGCCGGCAAGGGTGTCGTCGTGACCACCGACCGCGCCCAGGCCTCGGAGCATGCGCGCGCCTGCCTGTCGCGCGACGGGGGAGCGGTCGTTATCGAGGACTACCTCGACGGCCCCGAGGTCTCCCTCTTCTGTTTCGCCGACGGTGCTACCGTCGTGCCGCTGCAGCCCGCGCAGGACTTCAAGCGCGTGGGCGACGGCAACGAGGGCCCGAACACGGGCGGCATGGGTGCCTACAGCCCCCTCCCGTGGCTCCCCGAAGAGGCCACGCAGCGCATCGTCGACGAGGTCGCTCAGCCCGTCATCACCGAGATGGCCCGTCGCGGCACCCCCTTCCGTGGCCTCCTGTACTGCGGCCTCGCGATGAGCTCGAAGGGCATCCGCGTCGTCGAATTCAACGTGCGTTTCGGCGACCCGGAGACCCAGGCGGTCCTTGAGCGCCTCGACTCCCCGTTGGCCCCCATCCTGTACGCGGCCGCGACCGGCACTCTCGCCAAGGTCCCCGCCCCCGTGTGGAGCGAGGATGCGGCCGTCACGGTCGTCATGGCCTCGGGCGGCTACCCGGGTCCCACGGATACCGGACATGAGATCACGGGTATCGAAGCGGCCGAGGAGCTTGACGGCGTCCACGTCATCCACGCCGGCACTTCCGAGGAGATCACCGACGACCCGACCGACGTCGCGGCGGGATGCTGCGGCTTCGAGCCGACCTACGCGCTGGTGAACTCCGGCGGCCGAGTCCTCGACGTCGTCGCCCGCGCGGCCACGCTCGACGAGGCCCGGGCGCTCGCCTACCGCGGCGTCGACCTCATCCACTTCGACGGGGAGCACCACCGCAGCGACATTGCGACGTGGCCCGCCGACCTGGTCGTCACCCTCGACTGAGAAACCCCTGAGGAGCATCATGACCGCCACCCTCCACGGCTGGACCCCGCTGAGCGCGGGCAAGGTTCGCGACATCTACGCTCCCGACGAGGCCGTGGTCGGCCCCGCGCCGCAGAGCGCTACCCCGGCGGGGCGCCCGCGCCACGCGAAGGCGGGACCGGAGGCGCTCCTCATGGTGACTTCTGATCGCATCAGCGCCTACGACTACGTGCTGCCCACGCTGATCCCCGGCAAGGGCGCGGTCCTCAACCAGCTCGCCATCTGGTGGATGGGCCAGCTTCGTCCCCTCGTGGAAAACCACCTGCTGGCGGTGGGTACGAAGGCTCCGGCCGAGGCCTCGCGCGCCCTTGAGGGCGCCCAGCCCACGCGCTTCACGGTGCCCGCCGAGGTGGACGGGCGCGCGGTCGTGTGTCGCAGCCTCCACATGATCCCCATCGAGTGCGTCGTGCGCGGCTACCTGACCGGCTCCGGCCTGGCCGAGTACCGCGAGTCCGGATCCGTGTGCGGCATCAAGCTGCCCGAGGGCCTGACCGAGGCCTCGCGCCTCGAGGAGCCGATCTTCACGCCCGCCGCGAAGGCCGAGCTGGGCGAGCACGACGAAAACATCACCTTCGAGCAGACCGTCGAGCGCATCGGCGAAGAGCTCGCGGTCGCCATCCGCGACCTGTCGATCGCCCTGTACCGAGCCGCCCGCGACATCGCCGCCGAGCGCGGCATCATCATCGCGGACACCAAGTTTGAGTTCGGCATCGACGTGACCACGGGCGCGCTCGTGCTCGCGGACGAGATCCTCACCCCGGACTCCTCCCGATTCTGGCCTGCTGACCAGTGGGTGGAGGGCCAGGTCGCACCCAGCTTCGACAAGCAGTACGTGCGCGACTGGCTGGTCTCCGAGCAGTCCGGCTGGGACCGCTCCTCGGGCGCCAACCCGCCCGCGCTGCCCGAATCCGTGGCCGCCGCGACCGCCGCGCGCTACGTCGAGGCATACCGTCGACTCACCGGGTCGGACCCCATCCTGTAAACAGACTTGCCCGCCGGGCAAGATGCACGGCGGGATCCTCACCAACAACACAAGGAGGAACGCCGTGGGGCGAATCATCGTGGAAGTGATGCCGAAGCCGGAGATCCTGGATCCCCAGGGTAAGGCTGTCGGTTCGGCGCTGCCCAGGCTCGGAATTACGAGCTTTGAGGCCGTGCGCCAGGGTAAGTGCTTCCACCTGAGCGTGGACGGTCCCGTCACCGACGAGCTCCTGGACCAGGCCCGCAAGGCCGCCGAAGAGGTCCTGTCCAACCCGATCATCGAGGACGTCGTGCGCGTCGAGGCCATCGACGAGGCCGACGCTCGTTACGCGGGAGGCGTGCAGTGACCCGCGTCGGAGTCGTCACCTTCCCTGGCACCCTCGACGACCGCGACGCCGCCCGCGCGGTTGAAATCGCCGGTGCCGAGGCCGTGTCCCTGTGGCACAAGGACGCCGACCTGCACGGCGTCGACGCGGTCGTCATCCCCGGCGGCTTCTCCTACGGCGACTACCTGCGCTGCGGCGCGATCGCGGCGACCGCTCCCGTCATGAGCGAAATCGTGCGCGAGGCCGGACGAGGCCTGCCCGTCCTGGGCATCTGCAACGGTTTCCAGGTCCTGTGCGAGTCGCATCTGCTGCCCGGCGCGCTCATCCGCAACGACCACCAGAAGTTCCTGTGCCGCGACCAGGTGCTGCGCATCGAAAACGCGGACACCGAGTGGACGCGCGCCTACAGCGCCGGCGACACCATCACCGTCCCCCTCAAGAACGGCGAAGGCAACTTCCAGGCGTCCCCCGCCGAGCTCGAACGACTCGAGGGCGAAGGCCGCGTCGTGTTCCGCTACGTTGACTTCAACCCCAACGGCTCCGCCAATGACATCGCGGGCGTCACCAACGCCGCGGGCAACGTCGTCGGCCTCATGCCCCACCCCGAGCACGCGACCGAGGCCGGCTTCGGCCCGCTCTCCCTCGGCCCCGACGGCGCCAGCCACCACGGCGGAACCGACGGCCTGGGCATCTTCCGTTCCGTCCTCGCATCCCTCGTCGGCTGACGACGCCACCGCGCCCTCACCCGTGAGGGAGCCCCGGCCTCGTCCCAGACCTTTCGAATGGAAACACGAATGACCTCCGAAAACACCCGCGAGCTGCCCGACACCGTCGAGAACGCCGCCGCGACCCCCGGCCAGGACATGCCCTGGAAGGAACTCGGCCTCAAAGAGGACGAATACCAGCGCATCTGCGACATCCTCGGGCGCCGACCCACCAACGCCGAGCTCGCCATGTACTCCGTCATGTGGTCCGAGCACTGCTCCTACAAGTCCTCCAAGAAGCACCTCGCCGAGCAGTTCGGCGCGCGCACGACCGACGCCATGAGGAAGAACCTCCTCGTCGGCATGGGCCAGAACGCCGGCGTCGTCGACATCGGCGGCGGCTGGGCCGTCACCTTCAAGGTTGAGTCCCACAACCACCCGTCCTTCGTCGAGCCCTACCAGGGCGCGGCCACCGGCGTGGGCGGCATCGTCCGCGACATCATCTCCATGGGTGCCCGCCCGATTGCCGTCATGGACCAGCTGCGCTTCGGTGCCGTCGACCACCCCGACACGGCGCGCGTCGTCCACGGCGTCGTCTCCGGCGTCGGCGGCTACGGCAACTGCCTGGGCCTGCCCAACATCGGCGGCGAAACCGAGTTTGACCCCTCCTACCAGGGCAACCCCCTCGTCAACGCACTGTGCATCGGTAAGCTGCGCCACGACGACATCCACCTGGCCAACGCGACCGGCGAAGGCAACCTCGTCGTCCTCTTCGGCGCGCGCACCGGCGGCGACGGCATCGGCGGCGCCTCCATCCTCGCCTCCGAAACCTTCGAAGACGGCATGCCCGCCAAGCGCCCCTCCGTCCAGGTGGGCGACCCCTTCATGGAGAAGGTTCTCATCGAGTGCTGCCTCGACCTGTTCGAGGCCGGCGTCGTCCAGGGTATCCAGGACCTCGGCGCCGCGGGCATCTCGTGCGCGACCTCCGAGCTGGCCTCGAACGGCGACTCCGGCATGCACGTCGACCTCGAGAACGTGCTCCTGCGCGACCCCACGCTCACCGCGGGCGAGATCCTCATGAGCGAGTCCCAGGAACGCATGATGGCGATCGTGACCCCGCAGGATCGTGAACGCTTCTTCGAGATCATCGACAAGTGGGACGTCGAGGCAGCGGTCATCGGCCACCTGACCGGTGACGGACGCCTGACGATCGACCACCACGGTCACCGCATCGTCGACGTCGACCCGAAGACTGTCGCCCACGAGGGCCCCGTCTACGACCGCCCCTACGCGCGCCCCGCGTGGCAGGACGAGCTGCAGGCCGCCACCTCCGAGGAGCTTGCGCGCCCCGCCACGCGCGAGGAACTCATCGCCGACGTACGCGCCGTGCTCTCCGACGTCAACCAGGCCTCCAAGGCGTGGGTCACCGACCAGTACGACCGCTACGTGCAGGGCAACACCGCCCTCGCCCAGCCCGACGACGCGGGCGTCATCCGCATCGACGAGGCCACTGGCCTGGGTGTCGCGCTCTCCACGGACGCGAACGGCTGGTACACCAAGCTCGACCCGGCAGCGGGAGCCCGCCAGGCCCTCGCCGAGTCCTACCGTAACGTCGCCGTCGTCGGCGCCGAGCCCGTCGCCATCACGGACTGCCTGAACTTCGGCAACCCCGAAGACACGGACGCCATGTGGCAGCTCGTGACCGCCATGACCGCGCTCGCGGACGGCTGCATCGAGCTCGAGATCCCCGTGACCGGCGGCAACGTGTCGCTGTACAACTCGTCCGGCACCGAGAAGGGTCTGCCGAACTCGTCGATCAACCCGACGCCCGTCATCGGCATGCTCGGCATCCTCCCCGATGTTACGCGGGCCAACCCCTCCGGCTTCACCGAAGAGGGCCTCGCTGTCATCCTCCTGGGCACCACCCGCGAGGAGTTCGACGGGTCCGCGTGGGCGCGCATCGCCCGCTCGCACCTTGGCGGCCTGCCGCCCGAGGTCGACCTGAAGGCCGAGGTTGCCCTCGGTAACGTCGTGCGCGCGCTGAGCGCCGCCGATGGCCCTGACGGCCGGCCCCTCGTGCGCGCCGCGCACGACCTGTCCAACGGCGGCCTCGTGCAGTCCCTCGTGGACTCCGCGCTGCGCTTCGGCATCGGCGGCGTCTTCGACGTGGCCGGGGCCGCCCGCCGCGACTGCGTCGGCGACCACGAGATGCTCCTGTCCGAGTCCCAGGCCCGCGCCTTCGTCGCGGTTCCCGAGGCGGCCGTCAAGGCCGTGTTCGCGGCCGCCGAGGCCGAGGGCGTGGACGCCGTACGCATCGGCACCACGGGCGGCGACATGCTCGCGATCAGCGGCGTGGACCTGCTCGCCGCCGAAGGCGAGGGCTGCGGCTGGATCGCCTCGATTGACGAGTTGCGCGAGCTGAGCGAGACCGGACGCAAGTACTTCTGAGCGTTCGCGTCTGAGTTGTAGCGCTGGGGGCGCGGGCCTGCGGGCCCGCGCCCCTGTGCTGTGTTGGTGTGTGGCCCCACGGGTGTTCCGGGCGCCCGTTGCTCGACCTTCGGGTCCGGCCGCTGTGTGTGCCGGTGGGCGGCGGCCCGCCCGTGAGTCGTCCGCGCCGCGAGCTTCGCTCGGCGCGTCGTCTCGAAGCCCGGCCAGGCCCCGCCGCCGCCCACCGGCACCGCGGCAGGTCCCTCCGGCGCCCTTCACACCGGTGGTGCCAGGTTGCTGCTGTGTGGCAGTGCGGGTGTTACGCGACATGAAGCCCCCTGGTGGCGTGCCACCGGCGTGTCAGACCCTCGTGTCGTGCAATCCCCCCGATTGGTGGCGGTGTGACCGCCAAACTGCAGACCCATTGAGTGAAAAACGCCGAAAACGGGCTGTTTTGGCGCAATGGGTCTGCGCTTTGGCGGAATTGGTGGGCGTCAGTGCGTTGGCTGATTGATGCGGCGCCGCACGGTGTCATGCTCGCCTCGGTCCCGGCAGTTGGGCCCCTCTACTGGCAGTGTTAACCCTCTAATGCGCAGCTGAACCCTATTGGTGGCATGGTGGGCAGCCTGCCCAGGCCGCCACCTGTCGGGCCCACGTGCGCATTAGTGGGTTAACGTGCGCATGAAAGGGCCTAGGCGGCCACCTGCTCGACCCGAGTGCATGCAAGCGAGCTGGTGGGCCCGCCCCCGTGCACAGGCCCAGGCACTCCAGCCACCAACGGGTACAGGTATGAAGCGTCATGAAGCGATGCCACGGTAAACAGGAACAATGTCCACCGTGTTCTGTGAGAACGCTCCGAACGCGTGCCATTTGGTCGAAGTACTACCAAGACCCCACCAATCTTTGGCATACTGAGGGGCGGAAAATATCCGCCATCACAGGAGCCGTCCGTGCCTGAGCAAAACGTCCCCACTACAACTGAGCAGGCCCAGGCCTCGTCTGAGAGTGCCAGCAAACCGAGCCTGGGCCGCGTGATCGCCGCCTGGGCAGTGCACGCGTTCACGATCTCCGGACTCGCGTGGGCCACGCTCGCTCTGTTCGCGATGCTCGACAACAACATCCCCATGATGTGGCTGTGGTTCGTCATCGCCCTGATCGTTGACGGTGTCGACGGCACGCTGGCCCGCAAGGTCGGAGTCCGTCAGGTCATTCCCTGGTTCGATGGCGGTGTCGTCGACAACCTCGTCGACTACCTGACGTGGACGTTCCTGCCCGCGCTCTTCATGGCGATGTACCTGCCGTTTGGCCCGAAACCGATTCCGGTCATCATGATGGTTGTCATCATCGTCTCCTCCGTGTTCTGCTACGCGAATGACGGAGAGAAGTCGAACGACAACTACTTTGTGGGCTTCCCGGCGGCGTGGAACTGCGTCGCGATCGTCATGTACGTGCTTCAAACCCCCGCCTGGGTGAACATTGCGGCGACGATCTTCCTGGCGATCATGACGCTGGTCCCGCTGCACTACACGCACCCGGCGCGTGTGAAGCGTTTCCAGATCCCGAACATCATCGGTGCGGCCGCGTGGATCGTCGCGTGCGCGTACCTGGTGGTTGTATACCCGGTCCAGCCCCTGTGGACTCTGATCCTGTTCTGGGTTGGCGGTGGCTGGTTCATGATCGCCGGCTTTATCCGCACGGCAACCGGCGAGGACAAGTAAGCTTCCCGCCACGAACGACTACGAACGTCCCCCGGGTCTCGCACTCGGGGGACGTCGTTATGCGAGCCCGCTCAACCCAATCGCGGTCACGTCATGTGAACGCAGGGTGGACCTTAGAGGAACGAGGCCGGGGCACGTTGCGTTGTGAACGCGCAGTATGCGGACGCTGACGCCGCCGGTGGGGAGGTCGCCGCCGGTGTGGAGGGTGCCGGAGATGACCGC
>CATYYP010000012.1 GCA_958415245.1 Schaalia odontolytica
CCGCGTGCGCTCCTCTCGCCCCGCGCCCGAACCGACCGAGGCCCAGGCCCGCGCCGAGCTCATCTCCGATCTGCGCGAAATCGTCGACGAGGTCGGCGAACCCGAGAGCTTCGAGGAAGAGGACCGCGACATGGTCCGCTCCGTCCTGGACCTTGGGCACACGCTCGTGCGCGAGGTCATGGTGCCGCGCACCGACATGGTGACCATCGACGCCGACACGCCCGCCCCTTCCGCCCTGCGCCTGTTCGTGCGCTCCGGCTTCTCGCGCGTGCCCGTCGTGGGCGACGACGTGGACGACATCCGCGGCATCCTGTACTTCAAGGACCTTGTGTCGCGATGGGAGGCCACGGGCGGCGAACTCGACATGCGTGCCGAGCAGATGATGCGCCCCGCCGAGTTCGCCGTCGAGATGAAGCCCGCGGACGACATGCTGCGCCAGATGCAGGCCGAGCGTTTCCACATGGCCATCGTCATCGACGAGTACGGCGGCGTCGCGGGCCTGGTGACCCTCGAGGATCTCCTCGAGGAGGTCGTCGGCGAGCTGACCGACGAGCACGACCGCCACGCCATCGAACCCGAGGAAGTCGAGCCGGGCGTGTGGCGCGTCCCCGCGCGGTACCCGATCTCCGAGCTGGGCGAACTCCTGGACCGAGAGATCGAAGACGAGGACGTCGACTCCGTCGGCGGTCTGCTCGCCAAGGCGATTGGGCGGGTGCCCCTCCCCGGCGCGACCGGAACCCTCGCCGGCGTCATAATGACGGCGGAAGAGGCGCGCGGGCGCCGTCGCCAAGTCTCCACGATTCTCTGCCGTCTCGACCCCGACGCGCAGCTCCTGACCCCCGACCTCAACCCCGCCGACGACAAGGACAACTGACATGCGATTCCCCTCCGACGACGAACTCATGGCCGGCCCCAACGCCTTCGGCGACGCTCGCATTGAGGTTGCCCCCGACGCCGCCGACCCGGAAGCCGACGCTCGTGCGCAGATCGACGCCGGCCTCAGCGGCGACACTGAGGACGAGGCCGGGGCTGAACCCGGTGACGACGAGGACTTTGCAGACTCCGAGGAAGACGACGAGTACGAGGACCTCGAGGGCCTGGAGGACGAGGAGGACGCCGACCTCGATGCCTTCGAGGCAATGACCTCGCTGGCTTCCCTGCGCGAGGATGCGGCCGCGATCATCGAGATGCCGGACTTCCCGGAGGATTTCCGAGCCGGCTTCGTTTCGATCGTCGGGCGTCCCAACGTCGGTAAGTCGACCCTGACGAACGCGCTGGTCGGGCACAAGATTGCGATCACCTCGGGACGCCCCGAGACGACGCGTCACAACATTCGCGGCATCGTGCACGGGGAGAACTACCAGCTGGTGCTCGTGGACACCCCCGGATACCACCGCCCGCGCACGCTGCTGGGCAAGCGACTCAACGACATGGTGCGCGAGGCCCTCTCAGAGGTCGATGTTGTGCTCTTCTGCCTGCCGGCCGACCAGCGCATCGGCCCCGGCGACCAGTTCATCGCACGCGAACTGCGCGGCATCAAGCGCCCGATCATCGCCGTCGCGACTAAGTGCGACGCCGTGCCGCGCGAGCGCGTCATGAAGCACCTGCTGTCCATCGAGAAGCTGGGGGAGTGGGCCGCCATCGTGCCGGTCTCATCCGTGGAGGGCAAGGGCATCGACCACCTGCGCGAGGTCCTCTCCGAGACTGTGCCGCTTTCGCCGCCGCTCTACCCCGATGGTGACGTCACCGACGAGTCCCGCGACACCCTGATCGCCGAGTTCATCCGCGAGGCTGCCCTGGAGGGCGTGCGCGACGAGCTGCCGCACTCCCTGGCCGTCCAGGTCGAGGAGATCATCGAGAGGCCGCGTCGCGAGGGTGACGACCGCCCGCCCATGCTCGACATTCACGTGAACGTCTACGTCGAGCGCGACTCCCAGAAGGCCATCATCATCGGCCGCAAGGGAAGCCGCCTCAAGCAGATCGGCACCCAGGCCCGCGCCCACATCGAGGAGCTCCTGGGGCGCCGCGTCTACCTTGACCTCCACGTGCGCACCGCGAAGGACTGGCAGTCCGACCCGAAGATGTTGGGACGCCTCGGATTCTGACGTGCCCAGCGTCATCCGCGTGCGCGGATAACTCCCGTAGACGCACGAGTGCCCGGCTGCCGTGAGGCAGCCGGGCACTCCTGTGCTGTGATCAGGTCACTTGACGATGACGACCCGCAGGAAGCGCGGGCCGTGCACGCCGTTGACGCGGACCAGCTCGATATCGGAGGTCGCCGAACCGCCGGCGAGCCAGGTCATCGGACGGGTCGGGTTCTTGCCGAGAATATCGACGGCCTGGGGCACCGTGGGGACGATGTCGGAGGCGCGCAGGACGACAACGTGCGTGTCGGGCACGAGGGTGATCGCGCGGCGCCCCTGGTCGGGCTCGCCATCGAGGACGATGGTGCCGGACAGGGAGATCGCAACGCGGCAACGGGTGACGACGGCGTCGATCTTGTCGAGGTCCAGCGTCGCAATGGCCTGCTCGCGGCTATCCTCGCGCACCGTGCGGCCGTCGCGGGCTGCGGCCTTCTTGAAGACGTCATCCAGGCCCGAGGGAACCACGACGGAGGTGGCATCCTTGTCCGCCAGGAACTTCGAGACTGCGTCGGCGGCCTCGTCGTCGCTGGAGACCACGACGACCTGCGCGGAGTAGTCCTCGAGTGTCTCGATCATTTCCTCGACGACCGCGTCAGAACCGGGCGCGTGCTCGGTGGAGCGGATGTAGTCGCGGGGGATCGGACGCACCGGACGGTCCTGCTGGGAACGAGAGATGGCGTCGCGTGCGCGAGCCAGGATCGCGGTCTTCGCGTCCATGGTGGTGGTGCTCATGTCACGCCTCCTTCGGGGTCGTGTTGGTGGTCATTCCGTGCTCGGACGCGAGCGGGATGCCCGTCGCGGGGGCGTCGGTGCGAGGCGCGTTGGCGTCGGAATCCTTGTGAGTGCGCTTCCACCACTGACGGAAGGTCTCCTTGGGGGCGACCGGCAGGTCGCGCGCGCGGGTCCACAGCGAGGCCGGGAAGGGCAGTGCGCCAATCGCGCCCTTCTTCGCGAAGA
Organism: Schaalia odontolytica; assembly: GCA_958415245.1. Lineage (GTDB taxonomy): Bacteria > Actinomycetota > Actinomycetes > Actinomycetales > Actinomycetaceae > Pauljensenia > Pauljensenia odontolytica_D. Next base: position 3,102 of record CATYYP010000012.1, read on the forward strand.
GGCGCGTCGCCTTGGTCGGCACGTTCGCGGCCTTCCACAGCTTCGCGTTCGACATGACCGGGGTGGTCACGCCCATCGCGAGGTCCCACACATCCGGCACAAGGTTGCGCTTGACGTCGACTGTGCGCGCACGCATGTGAATGAGGATCGTCGGGATGTCGATCTTGACGGGGCAGACCTCGCCACACGCGCCACACAGGGAGGACGCGAAGGGCAGGGTGTGCACAGGATCGTGCTCGTCGAGGCCCTGAGTGAGCTGCGGGGTCAGGATCGCACCGATGGGGCCCGGGTAGACGGAGCCGTAGGCGTGGCCGGAAGTGTGCTGGTACACCGGGCAGATGTTCATGCACGAGCCGCAGCGGATACAGGCGAGGGCCTGGCGGCCGATCGGGTCGGCGAGGACCTTGGTGCGGCCGTTGTCCATGAGGATCAGGTGGAATTCCTGGGGGCCATCGCCGGGGGTGACGCCCGTCCACATGGAGGTGTAGGGGTTCATGCGCTCGCCGGTGGCGGAACGAGGCAGGAGCTGGGAGAAGATCTCGATGTCCTGGAAGCGGGGGACCAGCTTCTCGATGCCCATCAGGGTGATGAGCGTGTCGGGCAGGGTCAGGCACATACGGCCATTGCCCTCGGACTCGAAGATCGAGACGGTGCCGGTTTCCGCGACGCCCATGTTGGTGCCGGAGACAGCAACCTTGGCGTGCAGGAACTTCTTACGCAGGTGGGAGCGTGCCGCGGCGGTCAGCTCGGTCGGGTCGTCGGAGAGGTCGCGAGGAGCGTCCTCCATGCGATCCAGGAAGATGCCGCGGACCTCGGAACGGTTGCGGTGGATCGCGGGGACCACGATGTGGCTGGGCATGTCGTCGGCCAGCTGGACGATCATCTCGGCGAGGTCGGTCTCGCGAGCGTGAATACCCTGTTCCTTCAGGTACTCGTTGAGGTTCGTCTCCTGGGTGGCCATGGACTTGACCTTGACGATCTCGTCGACACCCTTGGACTTGATGATGTCCGCGATGATGCGGTTGGCCTCGTGCTTGTCGCGAGCCCAGTGGACGATGCCGCCGCGCGCGGTCACGTTGCGCTCGAACTCTTCGAGGAGTTCGGGCATGCGGGACTCGACCTCGAACTTGACGGCTTCGGCTGCGTTACGCAGATCCTCCCAGTCGGGCATTTCCGCGACGCGCTGTCCGCGCTTGGTGCGGATCGTGCGAGTAGCGTGGCCCAGGTTGCGGCGCATCTGCGTGTTCGCCAGGGTCTTGCGAGCACCCTGCGGGAACGTGGGGCCCCAACGGAGGGTGTCCTCGGGGATGGAGACGGTGGTGCGCCAGCCGCCGGTGTGTGCCTGGGCGTTTGCGTCGTCGGAGACCACGCCGGGCATACCGATGAATGTTTCAGACATGTCAGATCACCTGTGCGCTTTCGGGTGCGAAGGAGATGTTGCCCTCGAAGGGCTGGTCCTTAGTGGATGCCAGGATCTCGGCGAGGTGCATGGGGCGGATGCCCGAGTTGAGACGCGAGAGGCCGCCGCCGACGTGCATGAGGCACGAGTAGTCGCCCATGACGAGGACCTCGGCGCGCGTGGACATCACGTTGGTGACCTTGTCCGCGAGCATCGACGTGGAGGTCTCGGAGTTCTTCATGGCGAAGGTGCCGCCGAAACCGCAGCAGACCTCGGCGTCGGGCAGGTCAACGAGGGTCAGGCCCTCGACGGCGCGCAAGAGGCGGTAGGGGCGGTCGCCGACCTTGGCGACGCGCAGCGAGTGGCACGTCGGGTGGTAGGTGACGGTGTGCGGGAAGTACGCGCCCACGTCCTCGAGGCCGAGCACGTCGGTGATGAGCTCAGTGAGGTCGTAGGTGTGCTCGGCGATGCGCTGGGACTGCTTCGCGAGTTCCTTGTCACCCACGTGCTCGGCGACGACCTTCTGCTCGTGGCGCGCTGCACCGGTGCAGGAGCCGGAGGGGACGACGATGGCGTCCCACTGGCCGTCGAGCACGGGCTCGAAGGTCTTGACGTGGTTGCGGGTAATCTTCGCGGCGTCTTCGAAGTAGCCGGTGTTTGCGTGCATCTGGCCGCAGCAGACCTGGTCTTCAGGGAAGACAACCTCGTGGCCGAGGCGTTCAAGCAGGGTCACTGTGGCCTGGGCAGCCTGGGGGAACATGACGTCTGCCAGGCAGGTGGAAAAGAGAGCGATGCGCACTGGGGGATCCTTCCTCGTGGGTGCTGTCCAGCCCAGGTTATGACTGGGTCCGAGGTCCCAGCGACCGTTTTTGTTCAGACAAGGTAGGTGGGTGCAGTTATTTGGCTCTTTCGTGCGGAAAAATCGCCCCGCGTAATCAACGAAAATTGGCCTCTCATTGGGTGTTTTAGGACCTTCGGGGCGCGACTTAGCTCAGGGTGAGTTTTCGTTTTTCAGTTTTGCGATGGTTTCGTGTGCACAAGAGGTCGCCCCGACCTCGTCCCTGATTGAACTATCTTGCGTTGTTGGGTGCATCGACGTTAATGCGGGAGCGGGAGGCTTGTTGACGAGGTGCCGGTGCGAACCTAGCCGCGCGTGAGCTTGTTGCTTGGTGGCATTGCACTACTTGGCACGGCATTGCACTGGATAGTAGGCAGTGCAATGCCCCCTTAACTAGTGCATTGCTGTCGTATCTAGTGCACTGCCGCCGGGCACCGTGCCTGGTGCTGGCCAGTTAGGTGCGACCGCTGCTAGCCCCACGGTGAGACTTGTGCCCGATTGGGTGTTTGAGGGTTCTGGGAGGCGACTTAGCTGAGGGAGAGTTTTCGTTCTTCGTTATGGGGATGGTTTCGTGTGCGCATACGTTCGCCCCGGCCTCGAAAATGGACGAGGCCGGGGCGCGGTGGAGAAGGAAGGATGAAGCCCGAGGGAATTAGGGGCGGCCGATCGCTGTGAGGACGAGCAGCTGGCAGTCCTTGGACACCGCTATAGCGCTGATGGGCAGGGTTTTGAAATCCTTATTTCCCTTGCCTTTCTCGGGTGGGAGGACGGCGTTGGCATAATCGGGGTTGATCGTTGAGAAATGGCAGTTCTCGGACACGTACTTGTGGAGCCGTGGATCGATTCCGGGCAGAACGCTCGCGTCCTCGGTCGCCCCTTCCATGAGGGTGTCGATTGTCGTCGTGGGGACGGTGGCGACTCCGGTCAACCAGTATTCGGGATCCTGATCGAGGGAGTGGAGAATTCCCGAATGGGTGCGAGCGGCGACCACGTTGCCGTCGGTTGCTTGCATTCCCGGCCAGCGCTCGTTGAGCGAGTCGAGGCGTGTCTGCACCTTCGTCTTGCGGTCGCTCGTGTAGGTGAATGGGGCGAAGCGCGGGTCCTGTAAACCGCTCACGTGGGAATAATCGTTCGCGAACGGGTTGCACGCGGTGGCGAGAGCCGCGACTGCGAGCAGCGGAACGAGGGCCTTGAGTGGGTGCTTCATGAGTGTCCTGAACATTGGTGTGCTAGGCGTTGAGGCCATCGCCGGTGACGATAATGAGATTGCAGTCAGCAGAAACCGCAAACTCGCGGATCTCGAACGAGCCCCATTCCGAATAGATGGCTTCCGGATCGGTGTTGAGGACCTTGTTGGCCACGGTGGGGTCAACGGTCGTGAAAGAACATTCCTCGGGGACGTACTCGTATAGGAGAGGGTGGATGCCGGGAAGTAACGATGAAGCGCCGAGGTTGTCGTCAACGAGCATGGTGATCGTCGTGTCGGGGACCTCGGCGACACCGGTCAGCCAGAATTGGCGGTCCGGCGTCGGCTGCCGGTCAGCGCCATCCCGGAAATGGGCTACAACAACGTGTCCGGCGGTCGCCTCCAGTCCGGGTATACGCTCGTTGAATGAGTCGGTACGCTCCTTTACCTCCAGCTCATCATCGGTCTCGTACGTGAACTTGGCGAAGCGCGGGTCCTGCGGATACTGAGTCGGAGCAGCCGTCGGCGTGTTCCTGGGGGTGAAGGGGGTGCACGCGGCAGCGAGCGCCGCGACCGCGAGCAGCGGAACGAGGGCCTTGAGTGCGAGTTTCATGGCTTTCCTTGGCTGGTCCTTTGGACTGTCATTGACGAGACCGGGGCGCGGGTCGAGGCAGAAGTGACCGAGTGCGTTCAGGAATGTCCGAGGGCGGTGAACACGAGAAGGTGGCAATCTTCGGACACGGCTAGCGCTTGTATGTCCATGGGACCGAAATCGTGTGGAATCTTCTCCTTATCCGGTGCGAGCGCCTTGGCGGCGAACTCCGGGGCGATCGTGGTGAACTCGCAGTCCTGTGGGACAAACTCGTAGAGATGAGGATAGATGCCGGGCAGGAGTGTGTCGGTGGTTGCCCCCTCCGCGAGGAGCTGGATCGTTTCGTCGGGGACGGTGGCAACAGCGGTCAGCCAGAACTCGGGGTCCTGGTCGGGGAGGAAGCCCGTTTGACTGGAATAAGCGATGGTGAGGTGCACCTCGCTCGCCTCCATGTTCGGCCAACGTAGGTTCACGGAGTCCGTCTGGTCCTTGATGGTGGGCTCTTCATCGCTTCTGAAGACGAACTCAGAGAAACGCGGATCCTTCGGGTACTGAGGAGCCGTCTTGTGCGCGAACGGGTTGCACGCGGCAGTGAGCGCAGTGGCGACGAGGATCGGGAGGATGAGTTGACGTATGGACTTCACCTGTCACGCCCCGATGTGCACGCAGACATACACATACTGTCCGCAGACGGCGACGCGGGTCGGGTAGCTGCTAATGCCGAGATAGGTCGGCAGGTCGGGACCGGTCATCCAGCGTTTGCCTGCGAGGTGCGCGAGGGCCTCGGGAAGCCACAGATCACCCGTGTATTCGCCGGTGCAATTGTCGACGAGGAGGTCGCTCCACTCCTCGTTCGCCTCAACGCAGATCACCATGAACCTATCCGATGGAAGTGGAAGATCCGACTCGGACTTCAGAATGACGCGACGGTCAATGACACGAAAAAACTCGTGGGTCGGCAGCAGTTCGTCGAGCATCTCCGCTGACATGAGCTGACGGAAACTCACCATGGGCTGCGGCCTCCTTTCTCGTTCCTGTTTTCTTTATCGGCTACCGTTATTGTCGTAGACCGGCTGAAATGGTGGTTGTTGGCCGACCTTCCAGGTGTATGTCTTGGTCATGCTCCCACTGGTCTCGAAGCTTTTGGCCCATCCGAGTTCCTCGAAACGGCCGTTGACGTCATCGCCGAGTCCTGTCACGCTATCGTGATCACCCCTGTTGAAGTTCCACTTGTCCCGCGCATGAACGGTCACGGTCGCGGTGATCGTGTCCCCGTTGACCTGAACGTCGGTGTCGGTGTAGGTGTTGTGGCCGCCGAGTGTCCATTTCCAGTTTGCTGTCTCCGGATAATTTCCGGTTGCGCCGAGACTGGTCTGGGGTCCATGGAGCGTGACGCCGGACTGGCCGGCCAAAGCCGCCTCGTTCGCCGCTGCCAGCGCACCATTGAGTTCTCCGTTGACGTGGTTACGGATGCCTGCGTCCTCCTTGTACGCTCTCTCGTAATCGACAGTCATGGGCGTGCCAGTGTTGTCGCGGAAATGCGCGTAGCACCTCGCTGCGTCGGTCATGCCGAAGCTATATGCGCCGCCGAGGCCGCTCTGTCCCGCCTCCCAGAGGGCATAATCTCCGGCGTTGGCTTGCCCCTTCTTTGACCCCCAGACGAAATCTTCGTCCCATTTCTGGGTGCGATCGGGCTCGACGGTCGAATAGCCGCCCCATGTCGTGTAAGGCGTCGCTCCCGGTCCGGCCGTGATTGCAGCCTGCAAATCGTACTGCTCGAAGGCCGAGACCCGCGGGGCCAGGATGTTTCGATACTGAGTCGCCTGGATGAAGAGCCGTCCGATGTCCTGGGGGCTTGCAAACAGCAGGCGGTTTCGGAGCGGTCGAACACCCCACGTGTCAGTGACGACGAAACCATGGAGCTCGATCTGCTCTACCAGCGTAATAACGTCGCCCTGAAGGCTCGTCTTGTTCGTGCGATACGCCGTGATGACGGACTGAAACTGTTGAATCACCTTATTCTGAGCGGTGATTTGATCTTCGATGGCCTGCAGATTGGCGAGGAGCGCGTCGGCGCTCTGTCCCTGCATCGTCTGTGTAACGAGCTCTTTTGCGTGCGCAATATCGTCCAACTTCGCCTCATTGTCGCGAAGCAGCAAATCGTACTTGGCGATCGTATCAGTGAAGCTAGACAGGTCGAGCGCGTAGAGCTCTGTTTTGGTTACCACGCGATGTCCCCCTTCAGGACGGAGGCGATCGAGTCGGAGATGTCGCGTTCCATGGCTTCGAAGGAATGGAGCGTCTTGAGCATGTTTGCGCGGGCCTTTTTCATCGCGTCGTGGATGCTCTTTTGTTCCTCGTTGATGGCCTGGATCGGCTCGGTGATGCGCTGTGCGTAGACGCGGCTACAGGGATCTCCCGCGGGGGGTGTGACCTCTGTGACGGATGATGACCCGTCGAGGTACTGAGCCGCCGTGAGTAAGGCATCGCTCGAAAAACTCAAGTCGGGCACTGTCGTCTCCTTTGTCCGTACTTCTGTTGGGAGCCTACAAGGGGGAGGTCCCGGGAAGCAACTTGCTTCCCGGGACCTCCGATCAAATGCGTAGCAATGGTCAGTGCGGCATGTAGGCGCCGAGCCAGCCCTGGGATGCGATGAACACCAGGGTGCACAGCACCAGGAGCAGGCCGATCGAGTAGGGGGCGGCCTTCTTGAGGATTTCCGCGTCGGAGCCCTTCGAATCCACCGCGGTCGCGGCGATTGCGAGGTTCTGCGGGGACACGATCTTGCCGATGCCGCCGCCGATTGTGTTGGCGGCCAGCAGGATGGACGGGTCGAGGCCGGCGCCCGCGGCGGCGGTCGACTGCAGGTTCGCGAAGAGAGCACCCGCTGAGGTCGCGGAGCCAGCGACGGCCGTGCCGATCCAGCCCAGGATGGGGGAGAGGAACGCGAAGGCCGCGCCTGTCGTCGCCAGCGCGGCGCCGATCGAGGTGGTCTGACCCGAGAAGTTCATGACGAAGGCGAGGGCCATGACGGAGGCGATCGTCAGGATAGCCATGCGCAGCGAGTAGATGGTGCGCGGCAGGACCGCGAACATCTCACCCACGGAGGTCTGGAAACGGCCGTTCGAGGAGTTCGTGCCGTAGACGATGGCGACGATGATGCCGGTGACGAAGATCCAGGTGCCGGGGTTGGACAGGATCTGCAGGTTGTAGTTGGCAGCGGTCGACGGGGAGCCGTCGCCGGTCAGCAGGTTGCCGTAGATGCCGGGCCATGCGATCTTCACGTCCGTCGAGGAGAAGAAAGCGGCGATCGGCTTGGCGAGCTTCGTGATCGCGATGATGACGACGACGAGGACGTAGGGCAGCAGGGCCAGTCCGATGCGCGAGCCGGTGGGCTTGTCGGCCTCGTCGGCCTTGGTCGCGCACTCCGCAGGGGTCGTCGGGCCCCAGACTAGCAGGAAGACGTAGCAGGCGGCGAAGCCGAGCAGCGAGCCGACGACGGCGGTCAGCTCGTAGGAGACCGAGGGCGTGAAGAAGTGGCCGATACCTGCTGCGGCGCCCGCAACGAGGGCGAGGGGCCACAGCTGGCGCACGCCGCGGCTGCCGTCGAGGATGAACAGCATCAGGACCGGGATGAACAGGCAGAAAATCCAGGTCAGGTGGCCCATGTCGCCGGCGACGACGACGGGGTCTGCGCCACCGAGCTTGCCAGCGGTGGTCGTGGGGATTGCCATGGCGCCAAAGCCCACGTTGATGGCGTTACCGACGACGGTGACGACAGCAGCCTTGATCTTCGGGACGCCGAGGGTCACCAGCATGGCGCAGGTGATGGCCACGGGGGCGCCGAAGCCGGCCAGGCCCTCGAGCAGGCCACAGAAGCACCAGGCGACGATGAGGGCCTGGGCGCGCTGGTCGCCGCGGCCGATCGTATTAAAGACAGCCTTGAGGTCGGAGCTTCGTCCGGACTTCTCTGTGAGGTTGTAGAGCCACACGGCCGCGATGATGATGTAGATGATCGGCATAAAGCCCATCGCGGCGCCCTGTGTTCCGGACAGGAGGGCCATGCCGACGGGCATCTTGAAGGCGAAGACCGCGATGCCCAGGGACAGCACCAGGGAGATGATCGAGCACCAGTGGGTGGCGACCTTGAAGACGCCCATGAGGACGAAGAAGACGACGAGCGGCAGAAGCCCGACGACGGCTGTCAGGAAGACGTTACCTGCGACGGCAGTCGTCGACGGGGTAAAAGATTGGGCTAACAAAAGAGAAGTCATGGCTGCTCCGCGCGTCAGTGTGTGGGACATTGGACCCAATTATCATGACATATGAACGCAGAGGCGTACACATTTTTGAGCCTTTTTCTTTGTCAATGCAGGGTGGGGGAGCGCGCCGCATCTCACGTCCAGTATGCGCAGCTCCTGCTCGCGTGCCCGGCCTCGTCGATAGACTACGAAGCGTGAAGACTACATCTGCTGTTCCCGTCCCCTCCGGCTCGCGCATGCCGATTCGTAAGTATCGACCGTTCCTCGACACGAATCCCGTGGACCTGCCGGATCGCCAGTGGCCCTCCAAGCGCATCACGAAGGCGCCGCGCTGGATGTCCACCGACCTGCGCGATGGCAACCAGGCCCTTATCGAGCCGATGGACCCGGCTCGCAAGCGTCGCATGTTCGACCTGCTGATAAAGCTGGGCTATAAGGAGATCGAGATCGGTTTCCCCGCGGCCTCGCAGACCGACTACGACTTCGTGCGCTCCCTGATCGAGGATGATGCGGTGCCCGAGGACGTGACGATCTCGGTGCTCACCCAGTCGCGCCCCGAGCTGATCGAGCGCACGGTCGAGGCCATGGTGGGCTTCCCGCGCGCGACGGTGCACCTCTACAACGCGACGGCCCCCGTGTTCCGCGAGGTCGTCTTCCACGCTGATAAAGCTCAGACGATCGAGCTCGCCCAGTCCGGTGCGCGCGAGATTATTGCGCAGGCTGAGAAGCGCCTGGGCGATGAGACGATCTTCGGATTCGAGTACTCGCCCGAGATCTTCGTGGACACCGAGCTCGATTTCGCCCTCGAGGCGTGCGAGTCCATCATGGATGTCTGGGAGCCGGGCGAGGGACGCGAGATTGTCCTGAACCTGCCGTCCACGGTCGAGCGTGCGACCCCGAACGTGTTCGCTGATCAGATCGAGTGGATGAGCCGCAACCTGAGCCGCCGCGAGTACGTGGCGCTGTCCGTGCACCCGCACAATGACCGCGGCACGGGCGTGGCGACGGCTGAGCTGGCGCTGCTGGCCGGCGCGGATCGTATCGAGGGTTGCCTGCTGGGCCAGGGCGAGCGCACCGGCAACGTCGACCTGCTGACGCTGGGCCTGAACCTGTTCAGCCAGGGTATCGATCCGGGCATCGACTTCTCCGACGTGGACGCGATTCGCCGTACGGTCGAGTACTGCACGCAGATGGAGACGTCCCCGCGTGCCCCCTACGTCGGCGACCTTGTTTACACGAGTTTCTCCGGTTCGCACCAGGATGCGATCAAGAAGGGCTTCACCGCCCGCAAGGCCAAGGTGGACGCGGCCGGCGGCGACGAGGAAGCGGTCGTGTGGGAGCTGCCCTACCTGCCGATCGACCCGCACGACGTGGGTCGCTCGTACGAGGCCGTGGTGCGCGTGAACTCGCAGTCCGGCAAGGGTGGTGTCGCCTACCTCATGTCGACGGCGCACGCCATGGAGCTGCCGCGTCGTCTGCAGGTGGAGTTCTCTCGGATCGTCCAGCGCCACACCGACACCTACGGCGGCGAGATCAACGCGGCCACGCTGTGGCAGATCTTCGCGGACGAGTACTTGCCCACGAGTGCCGCTCCCGGTCTGGAGCCGTGGGGTCGCTTCGAGATCCGTGCCTCCCAGGTCTCGTCGATCGACGACGAGCACGTCGAGCTCAACGCGACGCTCACGGACGGCGGCGAGACCGTGAAGGTGCAGGCCACGGGTACGGGCCCGATCGACGCCTTCGTCTCGGCGCTGCACGAGTTCGATCTCGATGTGCGCATCCTCGACTACTCCGAGCACGCGATGAGTCAGGGCCGCGACGCCCGCGCCGCCGCGTACGTGGAGGCCGCGGTTGACGGTCAGATCGTGTGGGGCGTTGGCATCGACTCCTCGATCACGCGCGCGTCCTACAAGGCCGTCATCTCGGCGGTTAACCGAGCCCTGCGCTAAACGCTCGCAGACAGATAGGGCGAACCCCGGCCTCGTTGATGGAGAAACGAGGCCGGGGTTCGTCGCGTCTTCAGGCGCGCTGCGCGGCCGGGATCGGGTTGGCCGCCAGGGCCTCAAGGGATCGACGCACCTGACCGTCGAGTACGCGGGCGATGCGCTCGGTGAGGATGTAGGGGTCGGTGCTCATGCCGGTTGCGAGCCACTGAGAGATGTGGCCGAGAATAGCGAGAGTGAAGTGGTCGGTGATGAACACGCGATCGTCTTCGGTGACCTGCAGATCGATGCTGTGTTGATCGACGATGGGTTCCATGACGGCTCGCAGCTGCTTGTGGAGGAAGATCTGCAGGTCCTCCATGCCGATGGAGGAGACGACGGAACGGGTCTCTTCAGGGTGGTTTTGCATCCACACGAACATGGCGAGCAGGCCATCGGACCAGTCCTCGTAGGTGGCGTTGGCGATGATCTGGTCGGCGACCTCGCGCTTGAAGACCCACACGGTGAGGTCGCGGATGTCAGAGAAGTGGTAGTAGAAGGCCTGGCGTGTCACGCCGGCGGTGCGCGTGATTCCGGAAACCGTCACCTTCGACAGTGGGACGGTCGTGAGGGCGTCGCGCAGGGCGCGTGCGAGCCGCTCTTTCGCATCGGGGTGGGGCATCAGTGATCCTCGGCGACAAGAAACGATGAGGTTACGTGCGAACTATACATGCAAATTCGCGGAGCTGCCTACTGCCTGTCTAGACAGAACTGACCAATCGTACAGCGAGGCCCTGGTCATGCGTCTAGGGAT
>CATYYP010000013.1 GCA_958415245.1 Schaalia odontolytica
ATATGTACCCGGGGCGCGCAGGTCGGTGGACCCCAGCGGCAGGTCGAGGACGGCGCGCAGGTGCTGCTCAAATTGGCTCGTGACGGCCCCGTCGATGGTCCAGTGTCCCGTGTTGTGGGGGCGCATGGCGAGCTCGTTGACGAGGACGCGCTCGTCCGCGCCCTCTCCGACGACGAACATTTCCACGGCGAGGACGCCGGTGACCCCCAGCTCGGCGGCGATGCGTTCGCCGATGCGGCGAGCCTCGGCGGCCGTCTCGGGCCGGATGCCGACGGCGGGAGCCGTAACCTCGGCGCACACGCCGTCCACCTGCACGGTGGAGGCGACGGGCCACGAGGCGATCTCACCCGAGGGAGTGCGCGCGAGGAGGGCCGCTACCTCACCGGTGAAGGGAACCAGGGCCTCGGCCAGCAGCGGGCCGTTGCCCCACCAGGAGGACACGTCTGCGGGGCTGTGGGCGACTGCCACGCCGTGCCCGTCGTATCCGCCGCGCGGGGTCTTGACGATGATGGGCCATCCGATCGTGGCGCCGAATTCGGCCAGCTGGGCCTCGTCCTCGACGCGCGCCCACGCGGGACACGGGATCCCCATGTCGGTGAGGCGCTCGCGCATGGCCAGTTTGTCCTGCGCGTACAGGAGGGCGCTGGCCGGGGGCTGAACGGAGACGAGGCGGGCAGCCTCGTCCATCGTGGGGGCCGGGATGTGCTCGTGCTCGAACGTGAGGACGTCCGCGCCGTCGATCAGCGCACGGACCGCGTCCAGGTCGGCGGGCTCACCCACCGCTTTGTCGACGGTCACCTGACCGGTCGAGCCGTCCGAAGCCTCGACGAGGGCCCGAAGATTGATACCGAGCGCGACCGCGCTCTCCTGCATCATCCGTGCGAGCTGTCCGCCGCCGATGACGGCAACGGTGGGAGGGGTCAGCATCTCGTGTTCCACGCCTTTCAATCTACTCCGCTCTTAGAAGCGCCGCGAGCGGCGTCCCATGGACATGAGGGGGCCTTCGGGCATCACGCGATCGGGGTCGAGGGACGCGGGAATCGCGGCAACCGAGACGGTGAATACCGGCGGCTTGTTGGTCTTGAGTTCGAGGCGCCCACCCATCGCCTGGGCGAGGTCGTGGGCCAGGGCCAGACCGATACCCGTCGATCCGTGCCCGGAGACGCCCTTTTGGAAGATGTCGGGGGCCAGGGACTCGTCGATGCCCTCGCCTTCGTCGCTGACCTCAATGACGACGCCGCGCTTGGATGTGCCCGCGTGCGCCCACACGCGCGTGGTCCCGCCGCCGTAGCGCAGCGAGTTTTCGATGAGGGTCGCCAGGACCTGCCCAAGCTTTCCGGCGTCGGCCAGGATCGGACGCTCGGCCTCGTCGAGGAAGACAAGGGAGCGTCCGGCCGCCTCGAACTGGTCCTCCCACTCCTCGCGGGCCGTGTTGAAGACCTCGAGAATGTGAATGGCCTCGGTCTGGCTGGTCTGACGCTTGGAAACGTCGAGCAGCTCCGTGACCACGTTGGTCATGCGCTCCACCTGCTCGAGGCAGGTGCGGGCCTCGGCGCGCACCTCGTCCTCTGTGGAGATGAGTTCGATTTCCTCCAGGCGCATGGACAGGGCGGTCAGCGGCGTACGCAGCTGGTGCGAGGCGTCGGCGGCAGCCTGTCGCTCGGCTGCGAGTCGGCCCGCCATGCGTTCGCCGGTGCGAGCGAGTTCTTCGGAGACCAGGTCGATCTCTTCGATGCCGGACTTCTCCACGCGGGCGCGCACACCGCCCGAGCCGATCTGCTCAGCCTGGGCGGCCAGGTAGATGAGCGGAGCCGACAGCTCACGCGACAGGGAGCGCGCAAGCACCCAGCCGATCACCATGGAGGCAACCATGCCCCCACCGAATAGCGCGCACGTCCACGCGATGCGGTTCAGAGCATTCGATGCCGACGTTGTGAGCTGCACGGAAACGCCGCTCGGAGACGAGGCCAGGGCGGTCATGGTCCGCCCAGGAAACACCTTGCTGTTGGTGACGAGGTTAGCCTCGGGAACCTTAATGCGATAGCCGAGTTCGTCCCCGCGGCTGTTCACCTGATCCGCTACGAGCGAGGCCAGGGTTGCGGGGTCATTCCCCTCCCCCACGGCACGCCTACGCTCGATGTTTTGGAGGATCAGCTGCGCCTGAACATCAAGGTTGCGCTGTTCGGACGACCAGATGGACACCGATGCGAAAAACGCGCCTGGGAGCCCCATCAGCACGCACACGACGGCGACGATGGAGACGATCATCCTCACCGCGCGGGCGCGCATGGCGGGCCTGTCTCAGCGACGCGCTCAGCGCGCGTTCTCGAAGCGGAAGCCCATGCCTCGCACTGTCGTGATGTAGTGCGGGTCGGTCGCGTCGTCGCCGAGCTTGCGGCGCAGCCACGACACGTGCATGTCGAGGGTCTTCGTGGAGCCGGTCGGGTCCGAGCCCCACACCTCGCGCATGAGGGTGTCGCGCGCGACGACGGAACCGGCCTCGCGCAGCAGCACGCGCAGCAGGTCGAATTCCTTGGCAGTCAGGCTCAGCTCGACGTCGCCGACGAACGCGCGGTGCGCAGCAACATCCATGCGGATGTCCTGAGCGCGCAACTCGCCCTCGGCAGGCTCTGCGGCCTGGCGGCGCAGGAGGGCCCGCACGCGAGCGAGAAGCTCCGCAAGGCGGAAAGGCTTCGTCACGTAGTCGTCAGCACCCGCGTCCAGGCCGACGACCATGTCGACCTCGTCCGTGCGGGCAGTAAGGATCAGAATCGGGACGCGGTTGCCGGAGGAGCGGATCTCGCGGGCGACATCCAGGCCGTCCATATCGGGCAGGCCGAGGTCCAGGACGACCAGGTCAACGCCGCGAACATCCGCGAGGGCTTCAGCGCCCGTCGCGTGTGCGCGCACGTCGTAGCCCTCCCTGCCCAGCGCGCGGGCGAGGGGCTCAGAGATGGCCGGATCGTCTTCAACGAGGAGAACTGTAGTCACGCTTGCATCTTAGCAATTCCGAACCAAAACTTGCACCTTTCTTGACCCGTTATGCGGGCTGGTCAGGCACTCGTTCACACTGCGAGATGAACGTTATTTAACAACGCTTGAGAGCAGGTACGGCGAGACAGGACCGAAACCGCGCAAGTCCGCGGTCGGGAACTCTTCAAGCTCGTACCCGTCACCAACCTCACCGGCAGCGATGGCGGCAGCCGTGGTCGGATCGGTAAGGATTTTGCCAACCGGCGCGATGTCCACGAGGCGAGACGCGAGGTTCACCGTGGGCCCGAAGACATCACCCGACCGCGAGAACACATCACCGCGCACGAAAGACGCACGCACGGGCAGCATTTCGTCGTCGGCGTTCAGTCGCTCGATGAGGGCCGTGGCCACGCGCAGACCGGTCGGCAGATCATCGGCGATGTAGAGGACAGCGTCACCGATCATCTTGACGACGCGACCCCCCTCCTCGATGACAGCGTTACGACTCTCCTCCTCGAAGCGCTCAATAAGACCCACGAGGGCATCACCGAGGATCGTCGAGGACGACGTGTAGGACACCATGTCGACGAAGCCGAGGCAGCGGTTGAGCGGGAAGCGGTTATGCCGTTCCTCGTGCCCACGCTGGGATACCTCGCGATCAAAACGGGACAGGGCTGCCTCGAGCTGACGCCGCCAGGCGTATGTGAACATCTCCTGGAAGACGTCGATGTACTCGCGCATATGGTCCAGCACGTACATGCGGGCCGTCGTGTCATCCAGCATCAGACGACGCATTGAATCCTCGACCAACGCCTCGAACTGCCACAGGGCAAGGCGATCGGCCAGGTGAGCGTTGGCACGCAGGAGAGAGCGCGAGGTCGCCGTGTCAATGCCACCAGATTCGACGAGGTCGTGCCAGCGACTGAAAACTTCCAGGTCACGCTGAGAGAAAACCTTGTCGTCCGCGGTGGGAGCCTGGAAGCCCAGGGCAATCCAGAAACGGAAGACGCGTTCGATAGGCGTATTCGTCATCTCCGCGATATCGCGGGCCGAATACGTCAGATGACCTCCGAGTAGCTGAGGAACGTAGCTTGTTGCGGTCAGGTCATCAGGAGTTGCAGGGGACGAAGCCGCGTGCTCATCCATCGCAAATCCCTCCTCTTTGGGCTGACTCAACACCACATCAGCGGGTAACGGTATATCAGATCACTTTTCAAAGTCACATCGAGATTGCGACCTCGTACGTAGACAATTGTAGTAGTCTGATGAGTTTTTCACCAGGGTTTTGCACGTTTACCTGCGAAAACCCGCCGTCTTGCAATAAATTTCAGTTTGTCTCCACGCTTCTCGCGAGATGGTCCACAATGTCCCTATGCGCCTTGTTCTAGCCTCCGCTTCCCCCGCACGCCGCGCAACGCTCATTGCGGCGGGCATCACACCAATCGTCCAGGTTTCCACCGTTGATGAGGACGCCGTCCTCGCTGCACTGCCCGGCGGGCGCGCATTCTCAGGCGGTACAACCACTCCGGCGGACGAAGTCGCGGCGCTCGCCGCAGCCAAGTGCGCCGACGTCTACGAAGCCCTGAGTACGCCCGGCACCAACGCCGAACTGCCCGAGGGCGAGGCCGTCCTCGTCGTGGGCTGCGACTCCATGCTCGAGATCGACGGCCAGATGCTCGGCAAGCCCCACACCCCCGACGTAGCCCGCGAGCGCATCCGTGCCATGCGCCGAACAACCGCCACCCTGTGGACGGGCCACTCGGCCGCGATCCTCGCCCCGGCCTCGTCAGATGACGACCAGAGGCACGAACGCGCGGTCACCGCGACCGTTACCCGCTCTGCCTCGACCCAGGTCCACTTCGGGGACATCTCGGATGCCGAGATCGACGCGTACGTCGCTACCGGCGAGCCTCTGCACGTCGCAGGATCCTTCACGGTGGATGGTTTGGGCGGCCCCTTCATCGAGGGCGTGACGGGCGATTATCACTCGGTCGTCGGCATCTCGTTGCCGCTGCTGCGCTCCATGGCCACCGAGCTCGGGGTCTTCTGGCCGGACCTGTGGGATGCGCCGCGCCCCTGAGTTTCACTGCCAATCACCCGCCCATCGCGTCTTACTGTAGGGGCATGGACAACAGCACTGCATGGGGCATCGGCCTCGCTACGATCACTCTGGACGGCACGACACTCGACACGTGGTACCCCGCCCCGCACCTGGGCGAACCCGGGACCGACGAGGAGCTCGCGACCTCGCTGTCCGTGCTGGAGCGCGTCGATGACGCGCGCCGCGTGCGCACCGTCGTCGTGACCACGACGATTGACCTGCAGGAAGCCCCCGCCTCGACGGAGGACGCCTACCTGCGTCTGCACCTGCTTTCCCACCGACTGGTACAGCCCAACACGATCAACCTGGACGGTATCTTCGCGGTGCTGCCCAACGTCGTGTGGACGGATGCTGGCCCGTGCGCCGTCGCCGACTTCGAGGCCACCCGCCTGCGCCTGCGCGCTCGCGACGGTCACCCCGTGACCGTGCAGGGCGTCGACAAGTTCCCGCCGATGGTCAACTACGTGCTGCCGTCGGGCGTTCGCATCGCCGACGGCACGCGCGTGCGCCTGGGCGCCTACCTGTCCGAGGGCACGACCGTCATGCACGCCGGCTTCGTCAACTTCAACGCGGGCACGCTGGGCCGCTCGATGGTCGAGGGCCGCGTCTCGCAGGGCGTCGTCATTGGCGATGGCTCTGATGTGGGCGGCGGCGCCTCCACGATGGGTACCCTCTCGGGCGGCGGCAAGCAGCGCGTGCGCCTGGGCGAGCGCTGCCTGCTGGGCGCAAACTCGGGCCTGGGCATCGCGCTCGGCGACGACTGCGTGGTCGAGGCCGGCCTATACGTGACCGCCGGAGCGAAGGTCACACTCATCGACTCTTCCGGCGAGGCCGAGCCGCGCACGGTTGCCGCACGCGAGCTGTCGGGCGCGTCGAACATCCTGTTCCGCCGCAACTCCCAGACGGGCCGCATCGAGGCCATCGCCCGCGCGGGCGTCGTGGGTATCGAGCTCAACGACGCGCTGCACGCGTCGAACTGAGTTTTCTCACCGACGAGGCCGGGGCCGCCTTGCGCAGTGCGCGCGGGCGGCCCCGGCCTCGTTATGTGGCTGACGTGTCAGCGGGCCGTCCAGGCCTCGCGGATGCGGCTCGCGGCGGCCTGAATGCGCTCGTCTGTGGCAGTGAGGGCCACGCGGACGCGCCCGTGGGCTGCCGTGCCGTAGAAGTCGCCGGGCGCCACGAGGATGCCGAGCTCGGCCAGGCGATTTACGAGGGCCCACGAGTCGGTCGGTTTGGCGGGGTCCGAGACCCACAGGTACAGGCCGGCCGCCGTATCGGGATCGACGTCGAGGCCGGCGTCGGTCAGCGCCTCGAGGAGGAGCGCGCGACGCACGGCGTAGACGCTGCGCTGGCGTTCCACGTGCTCGGTGTAGCGGAGGGCAACCGCCATCGCGTGCTGGACGGGAGCGGGCACCATGAGTCCGGAATGCTTGCGCACGTTGACAATCGGTGCGACCAGCGCGGGGTCACCGTAGATGAGGGCGCCGCGGTAGCCGGCAAGATTCGACTGCTTGGACAGCGAGTACAGGACGAGGAGGCCGCTCGCATCACCATCGCACACGTCCGTATCGAGCAGGGAGGGCACTCCCTCGCTCACGTAGGGCTCCGACCAGGGCAGGGCCGCGTAGCACTCGTCGGACACGACGACGGCGCCATGGGAGCGCGCCCAGGCGACGACCGCGCGCAGCTCGTCCTTGCTCATGACGTGCCCGTCGGGGTTGCCCGGCGAGTTCAGGTAGACGAGGGCGGCATCCGGCCAGGCATCGGGCTTCGTCGGGTCAACGGCGACGGGTGCGGCACCGGCCAGGCGGGCGCCAATGTCGTAGGTCGGATAGGCGACCTCGGGCACGAGGACCGTGTCGCCGGGGCGCACGCCCAGCAGCGCAGGAATCCAGGCGACGGCCTCCTTCGAGCCGATCGTTGGGATCACGCCGCCGTCACCAACGTCGACCATTCCCCGTCGCTGTCCCCATGCGAGGATCGCGTCGCGCACCTCGGCGGTTCCGATCACCGTCGGGTAGCCGTGCGCGTTGGAGGCGTCGGCGAGTGCCTCGCGGATGAACGCGGGGGTGTCGTCGACCGGGGTTCCGACGCTCAGATCGCAAATTCCCCCAGGATGTTCAGTGGCGCGCGCCTTGGCGGGCGCCAGCTGATCCCAGGGGAATTCGGGCAGGTCAAGAGGGCGGGGAAGGATCGTTGTCATACCCCTACCCTATCGACTGTCAGAGGTTTTCGGCCTTCCATTCCTCATTCTGAGGCGGTAGCGCGGCGATCATCGGATCGTCGAAGTCCTGGACGCCGGTCTTCTGCGCGCCGCCGGGGCTGCCCAGGTCGTTGAAGAAGTCAACGTTGGCGCGCAGGTAGTCGGACCACTCGGAGGGCAGGTCATCCTCGTAGAAGATGGCCTCGGTCGGGCACACGGGCTCACACGCACCGCAGTCCACGCACTCCTCGGGGTGGATGTAGAGCGAGCGAGCGCCCTCGTAGATGCAGTCGACGGGGCACTCGTCCACGCACGCGCGATCCTTGACGTCCACGCAGGGCTGCGCGATGACGTAGGTCATGAGACGTTCCTCCTGGTCAGTTCTAAAGACTCGTTGATTCTATTATTCACGTATGAGTAGCCCCGAGTCACCCCGCGTCCCCGACAGCGCTGCGAGCGGCGAGAATACGCCGATTCAGCATACCGAGACCGAAGGGGCGCGCGAGGAAATTTCCACACGCGCGCCTGGCGCAATTCCCCAGCTGCCGTGGATGAGCTTCGCGGTCGGCGAGAGGATCGTCATCCGCTACCGTCTGGCAGACGGCCTGCACGACGCCCTGGGAGAGGCTCTCGAGGTGGCCCCAACCCACGTCACGGTCGCGACGAGGCGTGGGCCGGTTCGCGTGGATGCCCGCACGATGGTGACGGGCAAGCGCGTACCTCCCCCGCCCGTCATCTAGCGAGCGGGGGAAGCAGGCGCGGTTCAGCGGTTGGCGCGGCGCTCGCGAGCGGCGATCTTGAAGCGCTCCTGGGCGTCCAGGACGACCTTGCGCACGCGCACGGCCTCGGGCGTGACCTCGACGCACTCGTCGTTGGCCGCGAACTCGAGGGACTCCTCAAGGGTCAGCTTGCGAGAGGGGGTCAGCGACTCGTACACGTCGGCGGTCGCGCTACGCGTGTTCGTCTGCTTCTTCTCGCGGCAGATGTTCACGTCCATGTCCTCGCCGCGCGGGTTTTCGCCCACGACTTGACCCTCGTAGACCTCGGAGGAGGGCTCGACGATGAAGGAGCCGCGCTCCTGCAGGTTCGTCATCGCGTACGGGGTGGCCTGGCCAGCGCGGTCGGCGACGAGGGATCCGGTGAGGCGCTGCTCGATGGAACCCTGCCAGGGGGCGTAGCCCTCGGAGATGGACGAGGCGATGCCGGTGCCGCGCGTTTCGGTAAGGAAGCGCGTGCGGAAGCCGATGAGGCCTCGGGCGGGGACCACGAACTCGAGGCGGATCCAGCCCGAACCGTGGTTCGCCATGGTCTCCATGCGGCCCTTGCGGGCGGCCATGAGCTGCGTGACGGCGCCCAGGTACTCCTCGGGGATGTCGATCGTCATGCGCTCCATGGGTTCGCTGAGGACGCCGTCGATCTCCTTGGTGACGACCTGCGGCTTGCCGACGGTGAGCTCGAAGCCCTCGCGGCGCATCTGCTCCACCAGGATCGCCAGGGCGAGCTCGCCACGGCCCTGGACCTCCCAGGCGTCGGGGCGCTCGGTGGGCAGAACCTTCAGGGACACGTTGCCGATGAGCTCGCGGTCGAGGCGGTCCTTGACCTGGCGGGCCGTGACCTTGGCGCCCTTGACGCGGCCGGCCATGGGCGAGGTGTTGATACCGATGGTCATGGAGATGGCCGGGTCGTCCACCGTGATGAGCGGGAGGGGACGCGGGTCCTCGAGGTCGACGAGGGACTCGCCGATCATGATGTCTTCGATGCCGGCGACGGCGACGATGTCACCGGGGGCGGCGGAGTCGGTGGACACGCGCTCGAGGCCCTCGGTGGCCAGCAGCTCGGAGATGTGAACGCGCTGGATGGTGCCGTCGTGGCGCGCCAGGCCCACGTCAGCGCCCTTCTTCAGGGTGCCGTTGTGGATGCGCAGCAGGGCGAGACGGCCCAGGAACGGGGAGGCGTCCAGGTTGGTGACGTGGGCCTGCAGCGGCATGTCCTCGTCGTAGGTGGGGCCGGGGATACGGTTCAGGATGGTCTCGAACAGGGGCTCGAGGTTCTCGGTGGGCAGCTGGCCATCACCGGGGTTTTCCAGCGAGCACTTGCCGGCCTTAGCGGAGGCGTAGACGACGGGGACGTCCATGAGGGAGTCCACGTCGATGTCGATACCTTCGTTCATGAGGTCCTCGCCCAGCGACAGGAGCAGGTCGGTCGTCTCGGAGACGACCTCCTCGATACGCGAGTCGGGGCGGTCCACCTTGTTGACGACGACGATGACGGGCAGGTGGGCCTGGAGGGCCTTGCGCAGCACGCAGCGGGTCTGCGGGAGCGGGCCCTCGGAAGCATCGACCATGAGGACGACGCCGTCAACCATCGACAGGCCTCGCTCGACCTCGCCGCCGAAGTCGGCGTGGCCGGGGGTGTCGATGACGTTGATGATGACGCCATCCTCGAGGCCCAGGGCCTGGGCGGCGGGGCCGGTGTAGTGGACAGCGGTGTTCTTGGCGAGAATGGTGATGCCCTTCTCGCGCTCGAGGTCGCCGGAGTCCATAACGCGCTCGCCGGTCTTTTCGACCGTGTCACGCTCGGAGAACGCTCCGGACTGCCAGAGCATTGCGTCAACCAGCGTGGTCTTGCCATGATCGACGTGCGCGACGATGGCGACATTTCGCAGGTCGGGACGCGTGGACATATGTGGACTCCTCAAATGTGGATACAGATTTATGCGTGTGAGGGGGCGAAGACGCCGCAGACACGACCGGTTCGAACCGATTTCACGCACATACGCCTCCAAGAATATCGGCTGAACGAGGGCCAACGCGATCCCCGTATTGCGAATTCCACCACGTCGTGGACACGTGGCGGAGATATGAGGCACCATCGGCCCGTCTATTTGCTCGTTCACAAGCAATGGCGTTAACTGGCTTGTATGACTGACATCGCCACGCTCAGCGCAGACGTTTCCACGGCCTCGGCCCTTGTCACCCCCTTCGGTGCGCACCTGTTGTCGTGGCATCCTGCGGGCCACCCGGATGTCCTGTGGCTGTCCTCCCGCGCGGTGTTGGACGGCACGAAGGCGATCCGCGGCGGCATCCCGCTGTGCCTGCCCTGGTTCGGCAGCCCCACCGATTCCCCGACGAGGCCCGGTCAGGGAGCAGCTGCCCACGGGTTCGCCCGCACGAGCCCGTGGACGCTGCGGGGAAGCACCCAGCCCGCGATCGACGCCCCGGCCTCGTTCTCCTTCGAGCTGCACCACACGGGCGAGACCTCTGCCCTCTACCCACACTCCTTCTGCGCGCGCCTGGACATCACCGCCGGTGCCGAGCTGAACATGACCCTGACTCTCACGAACGAGGACGACCACCCCTTCGCTATCGAGGCCGCCCTGCACACCTATCTGCACGTCGGCGACGTCAAGGACGTGACGGTGGAGGGCCTGGACGGAGAGCGCTACTACGACAAGGTCCGCGAGCGCTACGCCACCCAGAGCGGCGACGTCACCTTTATCGGACCCACCGACCGCGTCTACACGTCCACCCAGCAGGTCCAGGTCGTCGATCCGAAGCTGGGCCGACGCATCATCGTGGACAAGAACGGTTCGGGCTCGACGATCGTGTGGAACCCCTGGTCGCAGGGCGCGGCCATGATGAGCGACATCGGCGAGGGCGAGTGGCAGAACTTTGTGTGCGTGGAAACCGCGGCGGTGCGTGAGCGCGCGCTGACGCTGTGGCCGGGGCACCCCCACATCATGACGCAGACCCTTGCCGTGGAGACGCTGGACTGACCGACCCACGGGTAGGATTGGCTCCAGCTACGACCAGAAAGGCCCTCATGGCTCTCACTTCCGCGATTGCGTCCGCGTACCTGTCCGTTTCCCGCTGGAAGCTGTCCACCCAGCCCCTGCCGGACAAGGTCATCGTCATCGGCGCCCCGCACACCTCGAATTGGGACGGTGTCTTCATGGCGATTTCCATGTGGAAGTCTGGGCGCACGTTCTCGTTCCTCGTGAAGGATTCCGTCGTCAAGGCCCCGGTGCTCGGCTGGTTCGTGAAAAAGATTGGCGCGGTCGCCGTTGAGCGCAGCGCCTCGCACGGCCTGGTTGAGCAGGTTGCCCAGCGTATCCGCGAGGCCGACACCTTCACGCTGTGCATCACACCGAAGGGCACGCGATCACCGCGCGATTTCTGGAAGTCCGGCTTCTACCGCATCGCGATGGAGGCGGGCGTGCCGATCCAGCTGGGCTTCATCGACCGCAACACCCGCACGTTCGGCTGGGGCCCGACGTACCAGCTGACGGGCGACGTGCGCGCCGACATGGAGGTCATCCGCGCGTTTTACGCCGACAAGGTGGGTATTCGCCCCGAGAAGACGTCTGTACCGCGGCTGCGCGCTGAGGACGAGGCCGAATGAGGCTCACGCGAGCGCTCCTCGGCACCGCTGGGGCTCTCGCCCTGACGGCGGGCGGCGCTGCGGCGTATGCGGACGAGCCGACGCAGATTCGCCTCGTCGAGGTCTACGAGATGACGCCGGGCGTGAGCGCGACCCATGAGGTGACGCTGTCGACGGATCACGCGTTGATCGGCGAGCAGTGCCAGTCGATGGGCACGGCCGCGCAGGCGACTTCCTCGCTGCTGGTGGATGTCGGCGGGGTCATGGGATGCCGTTTCACCTGGAACCTCGAGGACGCTGGCGCCGAGGTCGTCTCGGTCGACGACGGCGGGGTCTTCCACTTCGAGTCGACGTCGGCCCGCCTCCTGGAGGGTTTTGCCTCGCCCGAGGCATCGGCCTCGATCGAGTCGGTGACCCTCATCGCTCACGATTCAGTTGTCGTCGAAGCCTCTGACGGCGGGGAGATTTCGGTTCCTTCGTCGTCCACGAAGAACGATGCGAGTACTGTCGTGTGGCGCGGCGTGACGGACAACGTGAGTGCGTCGGGCTCGGTAGAGCCGGGGGCCACCGCGCCGGCGCCATCAACGTCCCCAGCTCCGAGCGCTGCCTCGGCGGCTTCCTCTGAGCAGCGAGGTGGTAGCTCGGTCGGGCGTTCTTTGATGCCCGTCCTCGCAGTGACTGGGTCGGTGTTGGCTCTCGTGATCATCGGAGCGCTCGTGCGTGGCCGCGCAGCGTCGCAGAGGCGAGCAGCAGACGCTCAGTTCGATCGCGATGCCTCGCTGAAGAATGCGCGCCGCGCTCAGGCGGGTGCGCGTCAGAATTCCGCGCTCCCCTACGCGCGCGGCGCGGCCGGCTCGAAGGGATCCGAGGCCCCCTCGAATGAGGAGCGTTTCGCCCCGCCCGAGTGACCTCGTTCGTCTGTGACAACGACGTGCCCCGACCTCTGTGCGAGGCCGGGGCACGTGTCGTTAGCCGATGTGGAAGTAGCGCTCGACGAGTTCTTCCACCGAAATACGCGAGTCGGCCAGGTCGTCGCGCAGGTGCATGTCTCCGAGCGCAACCAGGTGAGACGCCCACGAATCAATGAGGCCGGCAGGGAACACGCCCTTCGCCTCGTAGTCCTCGCGCTGGGTGAGGAGCCTACCGGCGGCCTCGAAGCAGGAGCCGGGCAGCTGATCGAGGTCGGGGGTCTGCGAGGCGTCGCCGTCGACCTTGCGCTCGCGCGCGTAGTCGGCCATGCCCGGTTCGGTTAGCCCGATGCGTGCCGCAACAGCGATACCGGCCAGCAGCAGGTGGACGGCCGCAGAACCGTCGGGGCTGCGCAGCTCGACCGTCTGCGAGTCGTTCGGCAGCTCGTCGATGGGAGGCTCGGCGGGGTTCGCATCACGGAACATCGAGTCGTCGATGTTCTGCCATCCCAGGGGCACTCGCACGAGGACGGAGCGGTTACGGTCGCCCCAACAAATCGCCGTGGGCGCCTCCTGGTGCGGCACGAGGCGCAGGAAGGAGGTGGGGACCGTATTGCCGAAGGCGGTCAGGGAAGCGGCATGCGACAGGTAACCGCCAATGACCTTCAGGGCCGTTTCCGTCAGGCCCGATCCGGTCGAGAACTGGTTGACGCCGTCCTTGACGAGGCGGGTGTGGAAGTGCATGCCCGACCCGGCCTGGCCAACCGCGATCTTCGGAGAGAAAGAGACGTGAATGCCGTAGGAGTGGGCAACCTCGCGCAGCACCCACTTGGCGAGCACCATCTGGTCGGCGGCATCCAGAGCGTCCACGGGCAGGAATTCGATCTCCTGTTGGACCATCTGGCGACCGTCGGACACAAAGTTTCCGACCTCCGAGTGGGCGTACTTGACCGAGCATCCCATGGACACCAGGTGCAAGAGGGTCTCCGTGCGCACGCTCTCCCACTTCGAGAAGGGGCCCGATTCGTGGTAGCCGCGCTGCGGTTCGACGGGGAACAGGTCCTCCTCGTCGGAGAAGAGGTAGTACTCGAGTTCGCCGAGGGCCTGCAGCTCGCAGCCCGTCTCCTCCTTCAGGGCGCGCTGGGCCTTGCGCAGAATCTCCTGCGGTGCCGAGGCCAGGGGCTTGCCGTCGACATCGTAGAAGCCGCACAGGATATCCAGGGTCGGAATGTGCGAGAAGGGGTTAAGGAAGGACGTGGCCAGGCGGGGCACGACGTACAGGTCGGAGGAGGTCGCCTCGACGAAAGCAAAGAGCGACGAGCCATCGACGCGCTCACCCAGCGTCAGCACACGATCCAGGTGCGCCTTGGACTGGATCGCGAAGTTGAGCGTCTTCAGGCGACCGTCCCCTCCGATATAGCGCAGGTTGAGCATCCTGATGCCGTTGTCCTCGACATAGCCGATAATGTCGGCTTTCGTAAATTCCTTCGCCGGCTTTCCGAGGGCAGCAACGAGGGGATT
>CATYYP010000014.1 GCA_958415245.1 Schaalia odontolytica
ACACGATCCTCGACCAGGCGGCGCAGTCCGCGTCCTGACGCGAGGCCCGCGCCGCAAGGATGCTCGGCGAGGGAGAGACGAACAAAAGGGGCGGCCCGGAAGGATTCCTTCCGGGCCGCCCCTGTAGCTTTCAGTGTGCGAAGCGCTCAGCGCTCCACGACCGCCAGCACGTCACGCGAGGACAGGATCTGGAACTCCTGGCCGTCGTACTTGACCTCGGTGCCGCCGTAGCGCGAGTAGATGACGACGTCGCCGACCTTGACGTCGACGGGGATACGGTTACCGTTGTCGTCCACGCGGCCGGGGCCCACGGCGATAACTTCGCCTTCCTGCGGCTTCTCCTTGGCGGTGTCCGGAATGACCAGGCCGGAGGCGGTGGTCTGCTCGGCCTCAACCTGGCGGATGACGATGCGGTCCTCGAGGGGCTTGATGGAGATCGACATTGTCGCTCCCTTTCTTCTTTGTCACGAAGGTGCTCGTCCTTTCCCTGCCGTCGCGGGGGTCAGGTGCAGGACCGGTCGCGGGTGTTCCCGCGCTTCCTCCACGAGTGTAGGCGCGGTCCTGGCACTCGGGCAAGCTGAGTGCCAGGCGCGTTCACCCTGGGCGAGACGCTGCCCCGCCCCAACCACAGTCCCCGCACGGCCTCGCCCCTGAAGAGATGGGACAATGAGCGGGTGAGCGCCCTGACCCCCATTCTGTCCTCCCCCGGCTGGGAGCTGCTGGAGTCCCTGCAAGCGAAGCAGGCCACCAACCCCATCCCGCTGCCCGAGCTCGGATCCACCCTGCGCGCCTCCGGCCTCGACACGGAGCTCGTGGTCGCAGTCCTCACCCAGCTGGCCCTGCGCCAGGCTGCGCGCTCAAAATTTGGCCCGTTTGCCTCCCACATGGTGTTCACCCGCGACGGCCTCGAGCAGGCGACGCGCCTCGTCGTGGCAGCCCGCCACGCTCAGCGATTCAGGGATTGCGGCGCGACGCGCGTCGCGGATCTTGGCTGTGGCATCGGGTCGGATGCCATGGCGATCGCCGGCCTGGGCATGAACGTGCTGGCGGTCGACATTGACCCCGACACCGCCGGGGCCGTGGCCGCGAACCTGCGAGCCTTCGAGGGGTCCGAGGTGCGCCTGGGGGACGTCACCGACCTCGACATGGACGAGCTGGCCGCCGAGGGCGTCGACGCGATCTTCGCCGACCCGGCCCGCCGCACGGGCGCCTCGCGCGGGTCGGCACGCATCACGGACCCGGAGCAGTGGTCCCCACCCCTCTCGCTCGCCCTCGGCTGGGCCTCCACGATCGAACGAGTCGGCATCAAGGTGGCGCCGGGCATCGCGTACGAGCACATCCCCTCCTCCTGGCACGCGCAGTGGGTGAGCGTGGGCGGCGACCTCGTCGAGGCCTCGCTCTGGTCCCCCGCACTGTCCCCCGAGGGCCGTGGGCGCTCCTGCCTCCTCTTGGACGAGGCCGGGGCCGCCCATTCGCTCTCCACACCCGAGGGGTATGCACCCAACGCCCCCGCAGCCCGCGCGGAGGTCGCGCCCCTGGGCACGATGGTCGCCGAGCCCGACAGCGCGGTCATCCGCTCGGGCCTCCTGGCGCGCCTCGCGGACGAGGTCGGCGCGGGCATCGTGTCCGACAAGATCGCCTACCTGACCGGGGACGACCTGCCCGACTCCCCCTTCTACGAGCGTTTCGAGGTCCTCGCGGTGACCAACCTGCGAGCAAAGGCAATTTCCGCCGAGCTGCGCACGCGCGGTGCGGGCAGCGTCGAGATCAAGAAGCGCGGCGCCGACATCAACCCCGACGACCTGCGTAAATCGTTGAAACTGGGCGGAGGCGACGAGCAGCTGACCGTCATCGCGACACGCGTTGATGGGCGCCACCGCGCGATCATCTGCCGCCGGTTGGCAAAAAACCTGTAAGAAAGCTCTCCGCCGATACCGCTCGCTGCCCTGCCACAATGGAGGAAGCAAGCGAAAGGATCGACATGTCTTTGCCCTTCGGTTCCTCCCAGCGTTCCACGATTGGTGTCGAGTGGGAGCTCCAGCTCGTTGACCGCGATTCCCACGACCTGCGTCAGAGCGCGGACGCCATCATTGACCGCGCCACGACTGACGGCAAGCTCTACCCGGGCGTCCACCGCGAGATGCTGCTCAACACGATCGAGGTCGTCTCCAAGCCTCGTTCAACCGTCGCCGAGTGCATGGCCGACCTCGCGGACTGCGTCGACTACCTGACCCCCCTGGCCTCGGACCTGCGCATCGACCTGGCCACCGCCGGCACACACCCCTTCGCACGCCCGGGCCGCCAGCGCGTCACCGACTCGGAGCGCTACGCGCAGCTGGTGGAGCGCACCGCCTACTGGGGACACCAGATGCTCCTGTACGGCGTCCACGTGCACGTCGGCGTCGAGGATCGCGCGAAGATCCTGCCAATCCAAGCAGCCCTCACCGCCCACCTGGGCCACCTGCAGGCCATCTCCGCGTCGTCCCCCTTCTGGGCAGGCGAGGACACGGGCTACGCGTCCAACCGCGCGATGGTCTTCCAGCAGCTGCCCACCGCCGGCATCCCGCGTCAGTTCGCAACGTGGGAGGATCTCGAGGCCTACACGGACGACATGATCCGCACGGGCGTCATCGAGGGCTTCGACGAAGTCCGCTGGGACATCCGCCCCTCGCCGGCCTTCGGCACGATCGAGAACCGCGTGTACGACGCTGCGACGAACGCTACCGAGGTCGCCACCTTCGCGGCCTTCACCCACGTCCTCGTCGAGCACTTCTCGCGCCTGTACGACGCGGGCGAGCCCCTTCCCTCCCTGCCGGATTGGTTCGTCGCCGAGAACAAGTGGCGCTCGGCGCGCTACGGCATGGACGCGACGCTGATCGTGTCGCGTGACGGCGCCACCGAGAGCGCGCGCGACGGCATCGCGCGACTGAAGGAAGAGCTGGCCCCCGTGGCCGCCGACCTGAACTGCGCGCGCGAGTTCGCAGGCCTGGAGACGATCCTGACGATCGGCGCCTCCTACGAGCGCCAGCGGGCCGTCGCGGCGGCTGCTCGCCCCGGCCAGGGCCTCGACGCGGTCGTGGACCTCATGCGCGCGGAGATGAGCACGGGCCGCCCCCTGGCTCTCGCTGAGTTCGCGACCCTGAACGTCTGACGCTTTCAAACCGTTGCGCCGCGTCTTCACCGACGCGGGGCACTGTCGTCACCACCACACACTCACAGACAGCATTCAGGTGGCTCTCAGGACGCCGCCGTATCCTTGACATGGCTCGATAACTGACGCTGAGAGGACACTCGCCCGTGATGCAGGAAGCAACACAGACTCCGGAACCCGACGGCGGACCATCGACACTCGTCAGGATCGCGTCCCCGATCGGAGCAACCCTGCAGACTGTGTGGCTGTTACTTTCCTCGCTGGCCCGCCTCACCGTCCGCTGGCTGTCACGATGCCCGGCTACCGCCGTCCTTACGGTCGCCCTGACGATCGTGTCGGCGACCTACTGGGTGTGGCGCGATCAATTCACGGCCCTCGAGGCCGACCCGTCCAACCCCCATTGGTGGTCGGTTCTCTCCTCCGTCGGCGCGGTCCCCGGTAACTTCATCGCCACCGCCGTGCTCGGCATCGTCACGATGATCATTGCGGGCGGCGCCGCCGAGAGGCACCTCGGTACGCGCGCGTGGGTGGCGGCAGCCGCCGCCGGCCAGGTCGTCGGCGTCGCCGCCACGTGGCTGACGCTTCCCCTGCTCACCAAGGTGTTCTCCATGTGGGGGCAGACGATCGATGCAGGGAGCCTGTGGGGCACGAGCCTCATCCTCGTCGCCCTCGTGGGCGCCGCAGCGCAGTCGCTGGCCTCTCACTGGCGCTGGCGCGCCCGTTTCCTCCTCATCGGAATCCTCATCCTGTCGGCCGCGATCCTGGGATCCGCGATCTCGTATGCGCGCGTGTGGGCACTCCTCGCGGGCATGGTCGCCGCGCGCCTGGCTGGGGTTCGCGGGGCGCGCAGCGATTCCGGAAACGACATCACGATCGGACGTCAGCTCGCCTCCGTCGCCGCCCTGTGCTGGGCCTGCGCTGCGGCGCTGACCGTTGTTTCTTCGGCCCCCGAGGGACCGCTCGCTCAGATGCGCTGGTCGCTGGGCCCCGCGTGGTGGCTCGAGGGGCGCACTGGTGTCATCACGACGCTCCTGTGCCTGGCCCCCATCACTCTTCAGTTGATCTTCGCCTACGGGCTGCGCAAGGGTAGGCGCGCCGCCTACTTCGGCACTCTCGTCCTCCAGCTGGTCCTCGGCCTGTCGACTGTAGCGGCGACGGGTGTCGCGCTCGCCCAGGGCACCGACGAGAACGGGATGGCCAGGCCCGAGCTCGTCACCACGGCCTCGCTCCTCCTCGTTCCAGTCATCCTCAACGCCGCCCTGTGCGTCATCACGTGGTGGGTGCGCCGTTCCTTCACGATTCACGCGGAGCCCTCCACGACCTCGACCCTGGTTCGGCGCTGGCTGCTCCTCATGGTCGGCTGCGCGGGCGCGGTCCTCGTCCTCGGGTTCCTCACGAGCGACTCGTTCGTCCCCCTCGAGGCCCTCAATTCCGGCGACGATCTAACCGTCACCGACTATGCGTCTCCCCTGCAGATCCTCCACGACTACACCCTCGCGTTGCTCCCCACGGCGACGGCTTCGATCTTCGAGCCGTCCCTGGTTCCGATGACTCTCTTCGCCGAGGCGCCCGTCCTGTGGGTTCCCCTCGTCGCCTGGGTCGGCACCCTCGCGATCATCCTGAGCGCGCTGCTTGCTCGGCCTCGTATCCCGCTGTCCTCGCCGGTCGAGAGCCTCACGCCGCTCCTGCGCGCCCACGGAGCGGGCACCCTCGGGTGGATGCAGACCTGGGAGGGCAACCAGGTGTGGGTGTCTCCTTCCGGCGAGGCCGGGGTCGCATACCGTGGTTCGGGCGGAGTCGCGCTGACGGTCACAGACTTGGCGTACGAGCCGGGCAATGCCTCCGAGGCGATCGCGCAGTTCTCAGCCTTCGCGTCCGACTCGGGCCTGACCCCCGCGCTCTACTCGGTCCACGAGGAACTCGCGCAGGCCGCGCGCGAGGAGGGCTGGACGATCATGCAGGTCGCCGAGGAGTCACTGCTGGACCTGCCCGGCCTCGCTTTCAAGGGCAAGGCCTACCAGGACGTGCGCACCGCCATGAACCACGCGTCCCGCGAGGGCGTTGAGGCCGTGTGGACTACCTGGGAGGAGTGCCCGGCGGGCTGGCGCGATCAGATCACCGTCATCTCCGATACGTGGAGCGATGACAAAGCCCTGCCCGAGATGAGCTTCACGCTCGGCAGTGTTCGAGAGCTTGCAGTCCCTGAGACGCGCATCCTGGTCGCCATCGATGAGGAGTCGACGATCCACGCCGTGACCTCATGGTTGCCGATCTACCGCGACGGGCAGGTCATCGGTCTCACCCTGGACGTCATGCGTCGGCGCACGAGCGGGTGGCGTCCCGCGATCGAGTTCCTCATCGGAAAGGCCGCCCTGGCGGCGCAGGAAGAGGGGCTGGAGATCCTGTCTCTGTCGGGCGCTCCCCTGTCGCGCTCGGCCGATGACACCTCGGCCTTTGGCCCCCTCACCGACGCGCTGGCCGCCATCATGGAGCCGCTCTACGGCTTCACCTCGCTGCACGCATTCAAGCGTAAGTTCAAGCCCCGCACGCAGTCCCTGTACCTGGCGGTGCCGGATCCCGCATCCCTCGCGACGGTCGGACTGGCCATCTCGCACGCCTATGTGCCCCACGTATCCCCCGCGCAGACCCTCACGCTCGTCGCCTCGGTCGCCGGGGGCCTCGCCAAACTCGCCGCGAAAGGCGTCGGCGACCTGCGCTCGACGCGAGCGGCCTCCCGAGAGCGCACATCCGATGAGGACACACTCCCTGCCACGGCCTCGTCCGATGGCGGCGGAAAGGAGCGCCGATGAGCGTTTTGGGAAACATCCCCCTGACCTCGATCAAAACCCTCGTGGTGGTCGCCGTCCTCGCGGTTCTGTCTCTATTGGCGGGGGCGTCTCTGCTCGCGCGTTCGGCTCCCTCGCGCTGCCCGGGACGCACGAGGCGGTGGCTGGGACGCGCGGTCATCCTCCTCGTACCCACGATCCTTATCGCGTCCGCGGGGGCGCTCGTCTTCAATCGCTCGCTCGGCCTTGTGAAGACCAGCGGGGATCTAGCGAAGCTCGCCCTGTCGACCACCGTTGGAACAACCGCCCAATCCGGCGGCGAGGCCGACGTGAACGCGCAGTCCGCTGCCGCATCCGAACTCGACGCGACCTTCACGAAGACCGAGGACGGCATGCTCCAGACCACCTGGACCGGTCCGTCCAGCGGGATCACCCAGGACGTCTTCGTTATCACCCCGCGCGACTACTCCCCCACCGACGGCAAGACCTACGCGGTCATCGAGCTTCTCCACGGCTACCCTGGCGGCCCCGACGGCACCATGCAGGGCGCGCAGGTGCAGGAAGCCCTGAACAACGCCATCGACGCGGGGATCATCCCGCCGACGATCATCGTCGGCCCCTCCCTCAACGTCGACGAGGAGGCCCACGACTGCGCCGATATCGAGGGGCGCCCCGCCGTCTACACGTGGGTGTCCCACGACGTCCCCGAGATGATCCGACACAACTTCCCCAATACGACGTCCAATCGCGATGCTTGGATGATCGGGGGTTTCTCTGCCGGCGCCTACTGCGCGATCTGGACGGCCCTGCGCACGCCCGAGACCTACGGCGCCGCCGCCTCTCTGTCCGGCTATGACACGCAGATCGAGGGACAGATGACCAACCAGGGCGACCAGTACCTGGCCGACAACACGCTGTCGATCATGCTCGCGAACCGCACTCCCGACGGGATGCGCATCTACGCGATGGCCGCTGGCGACGACGCGGTAGGCGGCGCGTACACGGCACTCAAGATGGCCTCAACCGTCAAGGAACCCGACAGCGTCACCACGGACGTTCCTCCGACGGGCGGGCACGCGGGCCCGCTGTGGCGCGAGCACATTCCGACGATGCTGGCGTGGTGGGGGTCCTCCGACCGGGTCTCCCGGGCCGTCGGCGCCGCTTCGACGGCGGCGACCGCACAGTCCTCCGAGGCCAACGCGTCCATCGTCCCGGTGACGACCGTGACGCACGAGGTCCGACCGACCGCCCCGAACGGGTACCTGACGCTGGGTCTCCTGATCGCCGGCACGCTCGTCTCACTCGTGGTCGCTTGGACTATCGCGCCGCGCTTGCAGCTGCGCCGTCACGAGGGCGACACCGAACAGGCCGACCAAGCCGATCATCAACACCGGGCGCGTCACCGCGCGCAGCGCTCGGGTCTCTTCGCCTCTGTACCGCGTCCCGCGCTCCGGGCACTCGGCTACCTAGCGCGTCTGATCTCCCTCGGGGCGGCCACGGTAAGCGCCGCGCTCCTCGTCGGCATTGCCGCCAACATGGTGGGCGGCTTCTACACCTCGTGGAGCTCGATCGCGCAGAGCTTCATGGACGGCCTGCGCTAGGCCCGCGGGCCGCTCTCAGGCGCGCGGCGCCAGGTACGTCGTCGTCAGCTCCATGCCCGAATCCGGGGAGAAGTCCCAGTCCGACGGCGGCAGACCCGCCGCGACCAGCTCGGAGCCGATCGCCGCGATCTGAGCACCGTTGTCCGTGCAGAAGCGCAGAGGTGGCATGCGAACCTGAACGCCGGCCGCCTCGGCCCGCTCCGTCAGCAGAGCTCGCAGTCGGGAGTTCGCGGAGAAACCGCCGCCCACGACAATCGTGTCGCATCCGGTGTCCAGCGCCGCGCGTACGGCCTTCGCGGTCAGGGAATCGTTGACGGCCTCGGAGAACGCGGCGCACACGTTTTCCTTGCTGACGACCTCGCCGCGCGCGGTCGCGCCCTCAATGTATCGAGCGACGGCGGTCTTCAGGCCCGAGAAGGAGAAGTCGTACTTGTGACGTTCCTTGTCTTTACCGGCAGCCAGGCCGCGCGGGAAACGGATCGCCTCGCGGTCCCCCTGCTGGGACAGGCGGTCCACGTGCGGGCCGCCCGGGTACGGCAGGTTGAGGAGGCGCCCGACCTTGTCGAAGGCCTCGCCCGCGGCGTCGTCCAGGGTTCCGCCCAGCTCGACGACGTCCGTCGCGATGTTGCGGATCTCAAGGATATTGGAGTGGCCTCCGGAGACGACGAGTCCGATGAAGTGCTCAGGCAGCGGCCCGTCAGCGAGCTTATCGACGGCCAGGTGGCCGATCACGTGGTTGACGCCGTACAGGGGCTTACCCAGCGACGAGGCCAGCGCCTTCGCCGCGCAAATCCCGACGGTCAACGAACCGACGAGACCCGGTCCGGCCGCGACCGCGATTGCGTCCACGTCCGCCAGGGTCACTCCGGCCTCGTCGAGCGCAGCATCCAGCGTAGGCAAGAAGGACTCGAGGTGCGCGCGCGACGCGATCTCGGGGATGATACCGCCGTAGCGGGCGTACTCATCCATCGACGTGGCCGTGCGGTCGACCAGCAGCTGCGTACCGCGCACGAGGCCGACGCCGGTCTCGTCGCAGGTTGACTCAATACCAAGGACCAGGGGTTCACTCACGCCCCCAGTTTAATCCGCGCATGCGGGCACCGCCGCACGCACGAAGCGAGCGGGTCCGTCACGCACGGAGTCGGCGTCGATCTAATCGCGAGAACGCGCGTTCGCGATGAACATCGAGACGCCCGCAACCGCGAAGACCAGCAGGCTCCAGGGGAACAGCGAGTCGGCGATCGGCTTGATCTGGGGAGAGCCAAAGAGCATGCCCAGGAGCAGGAGAATCGACAGAATCGCGAAGGCAATCATCGCCGTGATGCCGACGGTCGCGCTGACCCAGTAGCGGCGCGTATGCGTGTTCGGACCGGTTTCATCAAATTGCATGGCGTGCTCCTCTCTGAGCCGATGATGCCTCCATGATACGACGCTAACCGCACCGTCATGAGCTTTTTGCGTGCGCTACGGCGGCTGTCTCGCCGCGTCATCGCCCCACTATCACATCACTGTGCCACCACGTTTGCTCCCCATAAACGCGGGAGGGCCCGGCGCGTGCGCGCCGGGCCCTCCGCGAGGCCACTCCAGCCGAATCAGACGCCCTTGAAGGCAGCCTTGCCGAGCTGGCGGTTGAGGTTTGCGATCACGTCGAGCGGGATCTGCTTGGGGCAGACCTCAGCACACTCGCCGATGTTCGAGCAGGAGCCGAAGCCCTCCTCGTCCATCTGGTTGAGCATGTTGACGACACGCTTGTAGTTCTCGGGCTTGCCCTGCGGGAGCAGGCCGAGGTGCGTCACCTTCGCCGAGGTGAAGAGCATCGCGGAGGCGTTCGGGCAGGCAGCCACGCACGCACCACAGCCGATGCACGCGGCAGCCTCGAACGCGCGATCCGCGTCCTGCTTCGGGACCGGGGTCGCATGCGCGTCGGGGGCTGCACCCGTATTCACGGAAATGTAGCCGCCGGCCTGGATGATGCGATCCAGGGCGGAGCGGTTCACCACGAGGTCCTTGATGATCGGGAAACCCTCGGCACGCCACGGCTCGATCGTGATGACGTCACCATCGTTGAAGGAACGCATGTGCAGCTGGCAGGTCGTGGTGACCTCCGGGCCGTGAGCGATACCGTTGATGACGATGCCACACTGACCGCAGATGCCCTCGCGGCAGTCGGAGTCGAAGGCGATGGGTTCCTCGCCGCGTGCGAAGAGCTCTTCGTTCAGGACGTCGAGCATCTCCAGGAACGAGGACTCTTCCGAGATTCCCTTCACCTGGTATTCATGAATTGCGCCCTTGTCTTCGGGACCATTTTGGCGCCAGATCCTCAGTGTCAGGTTCACTTGTAGCTCCGCTGCTTCAGCTCGATGTCGTTGTAAATCAGGTCTTCCTTGTGGAGGATCGGGGGCTCGCCTTCGCCAGCGTATTCCCAAGCCGCCACGTACAGGAACTTGTCGTCGTGACGCAGGGCCTCGCCCTCGGGAGTCTGGGACTCCGCGCGGAAGTGGCCGCCGCACGACTCTTCGCGGTGCAGCGCGTCGATGCACATGAGCTCGCCCAGCTCCATGAAGTCGGCGACGCGGCCGGCCTTCTCGAGGGACTGGTTGAGTTCACCGATCGACTTGCCGGGAACGCGAACGTTCTTCCAGTAGTCGGCGCGCAGCTCGCGGATCAAACCGATGGCCTTCTTGAGGCCTTCCTCGGTACGCTCCATGCCGCAGTACTCCCACATGATCTTGCCCAGCTCCTTGTGGAACGAGTCCACGGAGCGGGTGCCGTTGATCGACATGAGGGTGTCGATACGGCCCTGAGCCGACTCGAGAGCTTCCTTCACCGAAGGCGAGTTCTCGTCCAGCTTGGGCAGGTGGAAGCAGTGCGCCAGGTAGTCGTTGATCGTGTTGGGCAGGACGAAGTAGCCGTCCGACAGGCCCTGCATGAGCGCCGAGGCACCCAGACGGTTTGCGCCGTGGTCGGAGAAGTTTGCCTCGCCGGCCACGTAGAGGCCGGGCAGGTTCGACTCGAGGTCGTAGTCAACCCACAGGCCACCCATGGTGTAGTGGACGGCCGGGTAGATGCGCATCGGCACCTCGTAGGGGTTGTCGCCCGTGATGCGCTCGTACATGTCGAAGAGGTTGCCGTACTTGGCGGACACGGCGGCCAGGCCCATACGGTTGATCGCGTCGGAGAAGTCGAGGTAGACGCCGCGGGCGACACCGTCGATCTTCGGGCCGACGCCGCGGCCCTCGTCGCACATGTTCTTGGCCTGACGCGACGCGATGTCGCGGGGCACGAGGTTACCGAACGAGGGGTAGATGCGCTCCAGGTAGTAGTCGCGATCCTCTTCGGGGATCTGACGCGGGTCCTTCTCGCAGTCCTCGGCGCGCTTGGGAACCCAGATGCGGCCGTCGTTACGCAGCGACTCCGACATGAGGGTCAGCTTCGACTGCTGGTCGCCGTGCTGGGGGATGCACGTGGGGTGGATCTGCGTGAAGCAGGGGTTGCCGAAGTAGGCGCCCTTGCGGTACGCACGCCAGATGGCGGTCGCGTTGCAGCCCATCGCGTTGGTGGACAGGAAGAACACGTTGCCGTAGCCGCCGGTGGCCAGGACGACCGCGTCGGCGATGAAGGTCTCGAGCTTGCCGGTGGACATGTCGCGGGCGACGATTCCGCGGGCCTTGCCCTCGTCGACGATGAGCTCGACCATCTCGTGACGTGAGTGCTCGGTGACGGTGCCAGCCGCGACCTGACGCTCGAGCGCCTGGTAGGCGCCGATCAGCAGCTGCTGACCCGTCTGGCCACGCGCGTAGAACGTACGGGACACCTGCACGCCACCGAAGGAGCGGTTGTCGAGGAGGCCGCCGTACTCACGGGCGAAGGGGACGCCCTGCGCGACGCACTGGTCGATGATGTTGGCGCTGACCTCGGCGAGGCGGAAGACGTTGTCCTCGCGAGCGCGGTAGTCGCCGCCCTTGACCGTGTCGTAGAAGAGACGGTAGACGGAGTCGTTGTCGTTGCGGTAGTTCTTCGCGGCGTTGATACCACCCTGCGCGGCAATGGAGTGCGCGCGGCGGGCGGAGTCCTGGTAGCCCACGCAGTCGCCGTTGTCCCCCATTCCGCCGCGCGCGGCGGCGGCGGCGCCGCCCGCGAGGCCGGAGCCGACGATGATGACGCGCAGCTTACGGCGGTTGGCGGGGTTGACCAGCGCGGCGCTGAACTTACGCCGCTCCCAGCGCTGCGCGATCGGGACGTCGTGGGGGGCCTTCGTGTCGGCAATCTTCTCGCCTTCACGGTAGAGGCCGTGGATGAGTGTATCGGTCATGATTGCGTGCCCTTCCTCAGTGGATCAAGCCGGTGACGATGGCGACGGGCGGGGCCATGAACATCACGAAGATGACCAGACCGACCAGGCCCGAGAGGAGAACCAGCGGCTTGCGGGTCGCGTTACGCACCCAACCGAGCGACTGGAACATGGACCAGAAGCCGTGGGAGACGTGGATGCAGGCGCAGCCGACGAACACGGCGTAGAGGATCACCAGGACCGGCGACTGGAAGGAAGCAACCATACGGGCGTAGGGCGTGGTGACGTCAGCGCCGAAGTTCGCGACCTTCGCGGGCAGGCTCACGGTGGTGAAGTGAGCAATGTGGAAGATCAGGATCAGCAGGATGAGAACACCGCTCATACGCATGGTGCGAGCCGCGTAGGAGTCCGAGACGGACTTCTTGACGACGTAGCGGGTGGAGCGAGCGCGACGCGAACGCTTCCAGGTGTAGGCGGCGGCCCACAGGTGGATGATGAGCATCAGCACCATGGCGGCGCGGAAGACCCAGATGAATCCGCCGTGCGGGAAGATCGGCACGAAAGCCTCTTCATGCAGCCAGTGCGCGTAGTCGTTGTAGACTTCCGCGCCCAGGAACATCTTGAGGTTGCCGTAGGAGTGGAACAGCAAGAAGAAAACGAAAACGAAGCCCGAGACGGCCATCAGCTGCTTAATAAAGACGCTGGTGGTCCACGCGCGGCGCTTCTTCGTTGCGACATTTTGAGTGGCCATGGCATGAGCATATCGACGCTTTTCGTCCGCTTCGTAGGACCATGGCACGAGGCCGCCCGCGAAGGATCTCGACACAGTGTCACTTTCGGCCATTTTCCGCGGTTATCTCGGGCAGCTTGAGCCGCTATCGCAAGGAAAACGCCTAGGACCATTGACCCCGCAAACGGGGGTAAAAAGACACGAATTTTGATACACCGACCATACCTATTTAGTGGCGGTCGTCGCATCACCTCAGATCAGGGGCGCCCTCATCTCGACGGCCTCTTCGACGGGGTTGCGGAAGTAGCGCGGACGACGCCCGATTTCAACGAAACCTCGGGACTCGTACAGGCCAATCGCTCCCTTGTTGGAGGGGCGCACGTCAAGGAAGATCTCGCGCGCTCCGGCCTCGCGCGACCAGTCCAGGAGGGCCTCCAGGATGGCCGCGCCGATGCCTCGCCCCCGCGCGTGAGCGCGCACGCCGATGGTCATGACGTCGGCCTGGTCTCCACCGACCTTGACTCCGCCGTATCCGACGACGTCGCCGGACTCATCCGTGGCGATCCAATAGCGCGAGGCCGGGGATGAAAGTTCCTCAGCGATCATGTAGGGGGTCCAGGGGTCCTCGGCGAACACCTCGGCCTCGAGGGCGGCGAAGAGTTCGAGGTCGCCCGGGCCCGCGACGCGCAGCATGGCGTTCACAGGCGCGCGGTGGGCTGACCCTGAATGTCGGGGCGGCGCAGGTACAGGGGGTCGGTGCGCAGGCGATCGTCTTCGCCGCGCGACAGGCGCGTGGCAACGATGCGGCTCATGACGGCGGGATCGAGGCTCACCTGGGGACCGAGGTCCACGTGCGCGAGCGCGTCGGCGCTGTGCGCGGGGATCGGTGCTCCCGCGACGACGAGGCCGGGGGCGGTCCGCATGGCGCCCAGGAGCGCGCTGACGTCGCCGACTTCGAGGCGCCCCTCGAGGGTGACATCGTCGGGCCCGGCGGCCACGTACGAGCCCCAGTAGAGTTCGCGGCGGCGCGCGTCGGCGATCGCGTAGACGCGGGTGTCGGGAGGCAGGAGGTCGAGGCCCTGGCGGGCGATGACGTCGAGGGCTGACACGCCGTAGGCGGGCACGCCGGCGACCGAGGCGAGGACGCGGGCGGAGACGAGGCCTGCGCGCAGTCCGGTGAAGGGGGCGGGGCCGGTGCCCACGAGGACTCGATCAATGCCGGCGTCCGCGAGCTGCGCGGGCAGGCCTGCTACTGCGAGCGCCTCACGCACGAGCGGGGTGATGGATTCGGCGTGGTGGCGCCCGGAATCGTTCTGGGCGCGGCCGAGAACGCGGCCGTCGTCGATGATGGCGACGGTGGTGGCTGCTTGGGTGTCTAGGGCTATCTCTCGCACGGTGTGATCCTACTCGTCGGTGTCAGCCTCGTCGA
>CATYYP010000015.1 GCA_958415245.1 Schaalia odontolytica
GTCTTTGGCCTGTCGTCCTCGACCAAGCACGAGACGGTCAAGGAGCGCATCGAAACCTCGGTCGAGGCAGTGGTCCCCGGTGCGGACATCACCGACGTGCGCGACTACACGCACGTGCTGGACGGTTTCGCGATCCAGGCCCCGGCCTCGTCCCTGGACGCCATCAAGGCGACCGAGGGCGTCAAGGCCGCGTTCATCGAGCGCCACCACAAGCCCATGGTCGTCGAGGGCGACGCGGGCGCGCTGGGCGCCGAGGCCGTGGATCCTGCCCTGCAAAACGCCTCCTCCCTGGAGATGACGCGTGCCAACCAGACCGCCCAGAAGGGTGATCGTCAGGTCGTCGAGGTCATCGACACGGGCATCGAGGCCACCCACCAGGCGTTCTCCGGCTCCATGGATGGCGTCGACGTGCGCCTGAGCCAGGGGGACGTCGAGGCCCTCGTCGGCAAGCTGCCGCACGGCAAGACCGGCGCCTACCTCAACAGCAAGATCCCCTTCGTCTTCGACTACGCGGACAACGACGCGGACGTGCTGCCCAAGTCCAGCAAGGACCTGTCGCACGGCACCCATGTCGCCGCGATCGCCGCCGCCAACGCGGCCGACCTGCAGGGCACCGCGCCCCACGCGCAGATCATCGTCGCCAAGGTCGCCTCCGACAAGGATGGATCGATCCCCGACAACACTGTCCTGGCGGCCCTCGACGACGCGGTCGTGATCAAGCCCGACTCGATCAACCTCTCCCTCGGCGAGGACGCGGGTATGGGCACCGAGGCCGGAACCATGTACGCGGAGGTCTACAAGAACCTCGCCAACGCGGGCGTGACCGTCAACGCCGCTGCGGGTAACTCCTACTCCAGCGCATACTCCAACTACAGCGGCAGAAACAAGCCGTTTGCTACCGACCCCGACGCCGGCACGGTCTCCGAGCCCGGGTCCTACAGCTCGACCCTGGCCGTCGCTTCGGTCAACAACCAGGACGCCCTGCCCTACCTGACGGTGGGGGAGCGCCAGGTCGTCTACCGCAAGTCGCGCGGCCTGAAGGACGCCGTCGTGCCGAGCCTCCTCGACATCCCCGAGGCCACCTACACCCTCGTCTACGCGGGCATTGGTGACGCGGCGGCCCTCAGCAAGCTCGTCGCCGAGCACCCCGGGGACCTCTCCAAGGTCATCGTCCTCGAAGACCGCGGTGGCTCCGACAGTGCGACGGGTGCTGACATGACCCACGAGGCCAAGGTCAAGGGACTCACTCAACTGGACTCCAAGCCCGCCGCCCT
The DNA here is from genome assembly GCA_958415245.1 of Schaalia odontolytica. Lineage (GTDB taxonomy): Bacteria > Actinomycetota > Actinomycetes > Actinomycetales > Actinomycetaceae > Pauljensenia > Pauljensenia odontolytica_D. Next base: position 1,275 of record CATYYP010000015.1, read on the forward strand.
CATTATCGGCGATTCCGAGACGGTTGAAAACCCGTACGTGGCCACGATCGAGGCCACCCACACGATGCCGACCGTGACCATCACGAAGAAGGAGAAGGACGCGCTTATCGAGGCCATCAAGGCCAGCGAGTCCGGCTCCATCACCATCTCCAACCCGCACGCGGGCCTCAAGCTCGCCTCGACCAACCCGTCGGTCTCCGACTTCACCTCGTGGGGCGTCACGCCCGACCTCAAGCTCAAGCCGGAGATCGCGGCCCCCGGCGGCAACATCGTCGCCGCCGTCCTCGGCAACACGTACCGCTCCATGTCGGGCACGTCCATGGCGACCCCGCAGGTCGCGGGCATTGCCACGCTCGTGCGCCAGCGCGTCAACGACGACCCGGCATTCGCCGGCCTGTCGGAGGCGGACAAGGCAGCGATCGTCACCACCCTCATGATGGGCACCGCCCACCCGCTGCTCGACATCGACCAGAACGACGGCACCTACTACTCGCCGCGCCGCGTGGGCGCCGGCCAGGTGGACGCCCTCGCAGCCACGACCACGACCGTCTACCCGAGCGTCGCGGGCGCGGAAAACCCGTGGCGTCCCAAGGCTGACCTCGGCGAGGGTACGAACGGGTGGACCTTCCAGGTGACCCTGACGAACATCTCCGACGCCGACCACACCTACACGCTGGGCGGCCAGGCGCTCTCCGAGATCGTCGAGGGTGGCCTCTTCACCGAGCACTCCAAGAACTGGGCGGGGCAGGGCATCGACCTGACCTACTCCGCTGACTCGGTGACCGTGCCCGCCAAGGGCACCGCGACCGTGACCGTCACCGTGACCCCGCAGGCGGCCTTCGCCTCGTACGCGAATGAGAACGCTCCCAAGGGCACGTTCATCGACGGCGCCGTGACCTTCACGAGCGCTGACGGTCAGCCCGACCTGACCGTCCCCTACATGGGCTTCTACGGCTCCTGGGGCGCTCCCGCCGTCTTCGACGGCAAGTGGTACGACGGCACGACGAGCACCGCACACGCCTGCTCCTCGACCCTCATGAACCCCGCGACCGAGGTTCCCCTGGGTGCCCTGAACCCCCTCGTCGGACAGGAACTCGACGACGTGCGCGCGGTCGACCCCGCGTACTTCATCATGTCCCGCTCTGCGCTGCCCGAGGCCCCCTCGCGCATCCTGCCGCGCACCTGCCTGCTGCGTAACTCGCCGAAGGTGACCTACACCTACACGAACGAGGCCGGCGAGGTGGTGCGTGAGTACACCTTCGAGCGCGCCCGCAAGTCCCTGTTCAACTACCATGCCAGCAAGGTCGAGCCCATCGAAAGCCAGGAGGGCAACAACCCGGTTTTCGACGGCTTCGACAAGGACGGCAAGGAGCTGCCCGCAGGCCGCTACAAGCTGACGATCGACGCGGCCTCGGTCGCGCCCTCGAGCGTTGCCTCGCGGCTGACCTGGGACTTCACCCTGGACACCCAGGCGCCCGTCATCTCCAACCTGACGGTGACCGGCGAGGGCGACGAGCGTGTCGTGTCCTTCGACGTCACCGACAACTCGCCGCTGGCCGGCATCGCCTTCTCCGAATCCCCGACCTCGCGTCGCTACTACGACGAGAAGGAGGCCGTGGGCGCGAACCGTCAGGCCGACGGCACCTACGCCAAGCACTACGAGATTAAGTGGGCCGACCTCATCGACCGCGCGGACTCCTCGGATCCGGCGACAGCCTACCTGTTCGCCTGGGACTGGGGGAAGAACCAGGCCCGCCAGGTGATCCGCTTCAGCACGATCCCGATGACCTCCCTGACCCTCACCCCGCAGACCTCCGAGGTCGTCGCGGGCGAGACGGTCACGCTGAACCCCTCGTACGAGCCGGCGAACGCGAACGTCACCGACCTCGTCTGGACGTCCTCGAACGAGGCCGTGGCCACCGTGAACGACAACGGTGAGGTCCGCACCCTGGCCGCCGGCGAGGCGACGATCACCGCGACCGACGCGTCCCAGCCGACCCTGTCGGCCAGCGCCCAGATCCGCGTGCGCACGATCTCCGAGGATGCGGGCATCGAGCTCGCCGACACCCAGGTGAGCGTCAAGGTGGGAGAGACCGCTCCCGTGAAGGCTTACCTGGCGCCTTCGCTGAAGGACCGCGCGGTGACGTGGAGCGTGGAGCCGGCCGACCTGGCAACGGTCACCGCCGACACCGACACGCGCAAGGCGACCCTGACCGCCGGCGATCACGCGGGTTTGGGCACGCTGACCGCCACCGTCACCACCGAGGCTGGCGCTACTAAGACCGCGTCCATCCCCGTCACGGTGCGCTCCGCCGATGCCGACGACTTCGAGATCAGCGAGGACGGCGTCCTTGTGAAGTACAAGGGCTCGGCCACCGAGGTCACCCTGCCCGACACCGTGACCTCCATCGGCGAGCGCGCCTTCGCGAGCTCCACCGTGGAGCACGTGACGATCCCCGCCTCGGTGCGTTCGATCGGCATGGAGGCCTTCATGTACAGCTCGCTGAAGAAGATCACCTTCGTCGACGACGAGGCCCACCCGGCCCAGCTGACCACGATCGCCGACCGCGCGTTCGCGAACACGAGCCTGGAGGCCATCGAACTGCCGCGTTCCGTGGTGACGATCGGTGCGGAGGTCTTCGACTACAACTCGGCGCTCACCACGATCAAGCTGGGCCCCAATGTTGCTGCCGACTCGGTGACCTCGGGCTACGCCGAGACCGCCGCGCTGACCAGCGTCGAGGTCGACCCCGCGAACCCGAATTATGAGAGCGTGGACGGAGTCCTCTACTCCAAGGACCACTCTCGCCTGATCCTGTACCCGGCCGCGAAGAATCCCGGCGGCGCATACACGGTCCTGGACGGGGTAGCGACGATCGCGCCTAAGGCCTTCCAGAAGGCGGGCATCACCTCCGTGACGCTGCCCGACAGCCTGCGCGAGATCAAGGACGAGGCTTTCCGCCTCTCCGCGCTCACCGCCGTGACCCTGCCCGAGAAGTTCGAGACGGTCGGCACCTGTGCCTTCTGCTCCGCCGACAAGCTCGCGAGCATCGACCTGGGCGGCACGATCTCCCTGGGCGGCAGCGCGTTTGAGTCCACGAGCGCCAAGGCCGGCGTCAACTTCCGACCCGAGCTCGGCCGCCTGACCACGATCGGCGACTTCGCGTTTAGCCGCACGGCACAGTCCTTGGTGTCCCTGCCGGACTCCGTGACCACGGTCGGCGAGCAGGCATTCTCGGAGAGCACGGCCCTGACCTCGTTCCACATCGGAGCGGGCGTCACCTCCTTCGCCGAGACCGCCCTGTACAACGACCGCAAGATCGCGACGCTGACCGTTGCGGATGGCAACCCGGTGTACTCGGCCGAGCACAACGTCCTGTACCGCAAGGCGGACGACGGCCTGCACCTGATGCTGTCCCCGGCCGCCAACACGCTCACCGACTACACGGTGCGCGCGGGCACGGTCGAGATCGGCGCGACGGCATTCGCCAACAACAAGACGCTCACCCGCGTCGTCCTGCCCGACGGCCTCAAGGTCATCGGTGACGACGCCTTCGCGGGTACCACGGCCCTCACCGAGCTCGTCATCCCCGAGTCGGTCGAGCGTTCGAGCGGCGTCACCGGAAACTCCCTGGAGCTCGTCGAGTACGGCTCCAAGGTGACCTCGATCCGCATGGAAGGCAGCTGGGTTCCCATGCCTCGTCGCATCGTCGTGCGTGGCGGTGTGGACGGCTCCTTCGTGTACGACGGTCGCCCGACGAACGGACGCCGCCAGAGCGCCTACTTCGGCGAGGGCATGACCCGCGTGTCCTTCGGCGTGGACGTTCCGCGCGTCCTCGTCCTGCCCTCCACGCTCACCCGACTCGACCTCGAGCCTGAGCTGAGCGACGAGAAGAAGGACGACACCCACGTCTACGTCGCCGCAGCCGAGGGCGAGCCGGCGTGGAACGTCGCCAAGGACGCCCTCGAGGCGGCCGGCATCGACCCCTCCCACCTGCACACCTACACGGGCGCGTCGATGACCCTGGTGGGTGCCAACATTAACGAGGCCGGGGGAAGCTACACGTACACGGGCGAGGTCGGCGCGTCGGTCGACGTGACCGCGACGGTTGCCGGTGGCATCGCCGGCACACAGCAGGTCCGAGCCGTGCAGATCGGCGCAGACGGCACCGAGACCCTCGTGCGCGACTGGACGACGGTGACGGACGGCGGGGACCGAGCTGCGGCCTCCTCCGTGACTTTCCCGTGGACCCCGTCCGCCGCCGATGTGAGCCTGCGCGTCCAGGTGCGCGATGCCTCGTACCTGACGAGCAGCCTCATGATCAAGCTCCCGGGTACCCCGGAGCCGACACCGGCGCCCGAGCCGACGCCCGCGCCCTCACCGGATCCGACGCCCGCTCCGACCCCGGCTCCGAGCGTGGATCCGATCCCGGCACCTGAGCCGACTCCGGCACCTGCTCCGCAGGAAGGCCGGTGGGTGAGTGACTCTGTTGGCTGGTGGTACCGCTACTCCGACGGGACCTACCCGGTGAGCCAGACGCTGCAGATCGGAGGCTCCACCTATCGCTTCGGTGCGGATGGCTACATGCGCACCGGCTGGGCGAGTGAGGATGGTGCGTGGTACTTCCACAATCCGTCTGGCGCTCAGGCGAGCGGCTGGGTGAAGGATGGTGCGTCCTGGTATTACCTGGATCCGGCGACGGGGCGAATGGTCACCGGTTGGCTGCTTGATGGTCCGACCTGGTACTACCTGACGCCCGGTAGTGGCGCGATGGCGACCGGTTGGGTGAAGGACGGCTCGTCCTGGTACTTCATGGCCCCCAGCGGCGCGTTGACGACCGGTTGGCTGAAGGATGGTGGCTCCTGGTACTACCTGAGCACGGACTCGGGCGCGATGTACACGGGAGGTCACTGGATAGGCTGGAAGTGGTACTACTTCAACGAATCGGGACAGCTCGTCGGCTGACATAGCTGCGAGACTGTTCGCCCGCGCCCCGGAGACTCTCCGGGGCGCGGGCATTTGTTCGACCATTAGGTCGGGTCTGCCGCCCTCTAAGTTCGCGCGCGCTCGCTTGTAGAGCTGTTTAGGCTATAAATTCTGGCTGTCGGTTGATTTGTCAGATTCGGTGGAAAGATGTTATGCAACCCTAGAAAATACGGGTGAAAAATGCCTGCACCGTCGCCTCTGCGCGTTATCTGTCGGTTCGGTTTGATGCATGGTACTACTAGCAAAGATCCAAAAAGTCCGACCGACACATGCTGAGAAGGAGTGTCTCAGGGGGTACCAAAAAACCCTCTTGAGAGATATGTTTGACACGAGGGGTCGTGGTCGCAACACGGAGCCTTCCCTTACCAACTGTCAATAGAGGGGGTCATAGATGTCCCATCGAAAGTCAACGGTGCTGGCGTTCGCGCTTGCCGGTGCCCTGTCCCTGACCGTGGTCAGCGTGCCAGCCGCGTTCGCGGCTGATGCGGGTGCCGTCGGTCCGGTGAACGCAGCCGCCCCGCTGCATGCCAATGCCGATGGGTTCACCATCGACGCCGACGGCGTGCTTGTGTCCTACACCGGAACAGCGACGGATGTGCGCATCCCCGAGGGTGTGACCGAGATCAGCACGAATGCCTTCACTGACACGCAGCTGACGAGTCTGTGGATCCCCGCGAGCGTGCGAGCGATCGACGACAACGCCTTCTCGGGCCAGCCACTGACCCAGGTCACCTTCCAGGATGACGATGCGCATCCCTCGCAGCTGGAGACGCTTGGAGAACGCGTCTTCGCATACACCCCGCTCGAACACGTCACGCTGCCTCGCTCTCTCAAGACGGCGGGCCTCGAAACCTTCAGCGACATGGGGAAACTGCGCTCCGTCCACGTCGGCCCGAACGTCCAGGCCGACGGTCTTTTCGCTGCATTCGCGCGTACTCCGCTCCTGGAGAGCATCGAGGTTGACGCGGCCAACCAGAACTACCAGAGCGTCGAAGGGGTCCTGTACACGAAGGGGCTGACCCACCTGGCGACCTACCCGCAGGCGAAGAACGCCGGCGGGCACTACACGGTTTCCGAGGGGACCACGACCATCGACGAGGGCGCTTTCTCCTCCGCGCAGATCACCTCCCTGGCTTTGCCGTCGAGCCTGCACCACGTGAACAGGGGTGCGTTCGTGGGGTCGCAGATTACCTCCCTGAGCCTGCCCGACGGCTTCGAGTCCATGGACGACACGGCCTTTTGGTACATGCCCAAGCTGCAGCGAGTCGACCTGGGCGGCACGAAGGCGCTGACGGATAGTGCCTTCCGCTACGATAAGGCGCTCGCCGAGGTGAATTTCCGCCCCGACCTGAATCGCCTGACCGACGTTGGCGACTACGCCTTCGACGGTTCGGCTCTCGTCTCTGTGTCGTTGCCCAACTCGGTAACCTCGATCGGTAAGGGCGCGTTCGCTGGGAACGCTGCGCTCCGGTCTGTGCATCTGGGCTCCGGCCTCACCTCTATCGGTGAATCCGCATTCGTGGACGCGAGCAACCTCGCCTCGCTGAGCGTCGACCCCACCAACTCGGCGTTCTCCGTCGAGGATGGCGTCCTGTACAGCAAGGGCGACACCGGGCGCACCCTGGTCCTGTACCTGCCCACGAACGGGGCCTCCGAATTCACGGTTCCCGACGGCACGGTCGCTATCGCTGACACCGCTTTCGCGCACAACACGTCCCTGCGTCGCGTCGTCCTGCCCGAGGGGCTCACGACCATCGGCTACGGCGCCTTCGATGGCGACGCGAACCTCGCCGATCTCGTCATCCCCGACTCGGTCACGGTCGCCCGAGGCCTCGTCAACAACGGACTCGACACGATCGAACTGGGGTCGCAGGTCACGGAACTGTGGATGACCCCGCGCGAAACCCCCACCCCGCGCCACATCATCGTGCGCGGCGGCAACAACGGCGAGTTCTACTACGAGGGCAAGGCCTCCAACGGGCGTCCCGACAGCGCCTTCTTCGGCGAGGGGATGACCATCTTCACCTTCTGGTTCGATACGCCGCGCGTCCTGGTCCTGCCCTCGACCGTGCAGGAGATCAAGCTCGCAGCCGACATGGCACAGGACCTCAAGGATGGCACCGAAATCTACGTCGCCGCCCCCAAGGGGTCGAAGGCCTGGACGCTCACCGAAACCGCGATGAAGGACGCCGGCTACAACACGGCCAACCTCTTCGAGTACACCCGCCCGCAGGTCGCAGTGTCGGGCGACGGAATCACCGAGGCCGGGCCCGGATACACGCTCACCACCTCCGTGGGTACGCCGATGACCGTGAACGTCTCCGCTCAGGGCGGCACTCTGGGTGGGCGCCAGATGCGTGTCGTGCAGATCGGCGGGGATGGTACCGAAACGGTTCTCCAGGACTGGGACTCGATGCAGGGCAGCTCGGATGAGAGCGCGTCCACCGACTCCTACACCTGGACCCCGACCAGCGCCGACGTCGTCCTGCGCCTCGACGTGCGCCAGGATCCCCACGTCGTCACCTCGGCGACCGTGACCGTCAAGGCCGCCTCCGACTCCGCTCCCGCTCAGGGCACGTGGACGTGGGGCGCTCGCGGCTGGTGGTACCGCTACGTGGATGGCACCTACCCCTCGAACACGGCCAAGACCATCGACGGCCAGGTGTACCGCTTCGACGCGGACGGCTACATGCGTACCGGCTGGGTCTTCGAACGGGGCTCGTGGTACTACCACGCGCTGTCCGGCGCTCAGGCCACCGGCTGGGTCCTTGACGGCGTCTCCTGGTACTACCTGACCCCCGGAAGTGGCCAGATGGCCACGGGATGGGTCGAAGACGGTTCGCACTGGTACTACCTGAACCCCACCAACGGGAAGATGAAGACCGGATGGCACTACGAGGACGGCTCCTGGTACTACCTCAAGCCCGGCAGCGGCCAGATGGCGACCGGACGTCTGTGGATCGTGTGGAAGTACTACCGATTCGCCGACAACGGCAAGTTGATCCGCTGACCCGCTGACCCGAAGGACTACCCATGCGTCGCGCCCGCCCCGCCCGGACTCATGCCGGGGGAGCGGGCGCGCTCGCAAGGCGACGCGGGCACCGCATACGCTCCGCCCGCCCTATCGCGCCCCACAGGGATGTGCCGCGCGATCACTCACCCTCATGCAGCTCAACACTTTAGGTGTGAAGAAAGCGAGCCGACAATGTTCCACTACCGACGCGCAGCGCTGACGCTCATAGCGGCCGGCGCCCTCGCGCTCACCACGATCGGCGTGCCCGCCGCCTTCGCGGACGAGGCCGACGCCACCCAAGCCTTGTCGCCCCAGCAGGGCACGAACGACTCCCCGGCGACGATTATCGTCCAGCTCGAGGCGGGCGACGCCGGGGCCGACCACGCCGCGTACTACGCGCAGATGAAGAAACGCATCGGCGAGGCCGTGGCCGCGGCTCTCCCGGGGGCGACCATCTCTGACGTGCGCGACTACCACCACGCCTTTGACGGCTTTGCGATCCAGGCGCCCGCCTCGACGCTCGGTGTCATCAAGGCGACGTCCGGCGTCACGGGCGCCTTCCTCGATGGTAGCCATACGTTCGCCACGGATGACGAGATCTCCGGAGGCTATCGCGCCGTCGCAGGGGGCGACGAGTCGGATGCAGCCACCGGTGCCGCAGCGCAGATGATGCGGGCCGACGGCCTTGCCCAGAAGGGCCAGGGCCAGGTCATCGAGCTCATCGATAGCGGCATCGATACCTCGCACCAGGCTTTTGCCGGCGACATGGATGCAGCGTCGCTGCGCCTCACGCAGGACTCGGTGGCCTCGCTCGCCTCGCAGCTGGGTGCCGGCAAGGGTGGCGTGTGGGTGAGCCCCAAGATCCCCTTTGCCTACGACTACGGTGATGGGGACACCGACGTGCTGGCCACGGAGGAAGGAGGCGACGGAGCCCGCAGTGCCAACAACCAGGGCACGCACGTCGCAGCCCTCGCCGCGGCGAACAGCGGACAGTTCGCGGGCGCAGCGCCCCAGGCTCAGCTCATCGTCGCGAAGGTGACGACCGATCCGGGCAACCAGGCGAGCGACGTGAACCTCCTGGCCGCGCTCGACGACGCGATGGTCCTCAAGCCCGACGTCGTCTCGGTCTCCTTCTCCAAGACCGAAGGATTCACGGACGACGCAGAGTCCCTCTACTCCCACGTCTATGATGCCCTCGGCGCACAGGGCTCGACCGTCTACGCGCCCGCCGGTGACGTCGAGAGCTACGGTCGAGCGGACGATCCTGACAATGGTGCGCTCGGCTTCCCCGCAGCCTTCTCCTCAACCCTCGCCGTGGCCTCGGTCAACGAGCAGGAGGTCATGGGTGCCCTCACCTTCGGTGATCACCTGATCGGCTACCGGCCCCTGGGTCGCATGAGCAAGGGAGACGGCCCTGGCTTCGACACCCTCGCCGAGGGCACGTACCGCGTGGTCTACGCAGGCAACGGCTCGAGCGAAGACCTGACCAAGCACCTCGGAACGGACTATGGGGACCTGTCGCGCACGATCCTCCTCGAGGAGCTGGGCGGCAATGACTCGCGCGGTAACTCGGTGGAGGTCAAGCACAAGATCAAGGCCCTCAAGTCCCTGACCAGCAAGCCCGCCGGCGTTCTGCTCGGACACTGGTACGACAGCGAGACTCCCATCAAGTGGTCGGTCGATCGCTGGTTCAACCTGCCGATGGCGACCATCACGACCTCGGACCGCAACCGCCTCTATGACGCCATCAAGGCTTCGGAGAGCGGATCGATCGAGGTGAACGTCTCTCCCTCCACGATCCTCACCGTGCCCGAGGGCATCCACGCCTCCGACTTCTCCTCCACGGGTGTGACCCCCGACCTGCGGCTCAAGCCTGAGGTCGCGGCCCCCGGCGGCGCGGTCATGTCCGCGACCCCCGGCAACTACTACGATCGACTGTCCGGCACGGCCGAGGCCTCGGCTCAGGCCGGTGCGGTCGCTGCCCTCGTGCGTCAGCGCGTGGCAACCGATCCGGTGTTTGCGGCCCTGTCCGCTTCCGAGAAGAATGCCGTGGTCACGAACCTCCTGATGGGCACCGCCCGTCCGATCGTGGACGCGGAGCAGAATAATGGCACTTTCTACTCGCCGCGCCGCGTGGGTGCAGGCCTGGTGGACGCCCAGGGCGCCACGACCTCGTCCGTGTACCCGAGCGTCGTCGGGGCAGCGGATCCTTCGCGTCCCAAGGCCGATTTGGGTGACGGAACCTCCGGGTGGACCTTCCAGGTGACCCTGACGAACGTCTCCGACACCGCCCACACCTACACGCTGGGCGGACAGGCACTGTCCGAAAAGGTCGCGAGCATGCTGTTCACGCACCACTCGACGAACTGGGCGGGACAGGGCATCGACCTAACCTTCTCCTCGGACTCGGTGACCGTGCCCGCCAAGGGAACTGCCAGCGTGACCGTCACCGTGACCCCGCGCGAGGCCTTCGCCTCGTACGCTGCGGAGAACACGCCCAAGGGCACATTCATCGACGGTGCCGTCACCTTCACGAGCGCCGACGGCGCTCCGAACCTCACCGTCCCCTACGTGGGCTTCTACGGCTCCTGGGGTGCGCCTGCGATCTTCGACCTGGTCACCCCGGACAACCACATCAGCGGATACGGATCGACGTTCATGAATGGGCGCCTGCCGTTTGGGCAGCAGAGCCCCTTCGACGTCGAGGACGAGAGGATGATCAACGGTGTCAACCCCGACCTCCTCGTCATCTCGCGCTCCACGCACGAGGACGCCCGGACCGTCGTCACCCCGGGCACGGTGCTGCTGCGCTCCGTTCCCTCGCTGACCTACACCTTTAGGAACGAGGCCGGGGAGACGATCCGCTCCTTCACGTGCGGGCGCGCGGATCGGTCCATCTACGACGTGCACACGCGCTCGCCACGCACGGTCGAGGACTCCGCGCCGGGCTGCGACCCCTGGTTCAACGGTTACGCGCCGGACGGCACCGAGCTGCCGGATGGACGCTACACGCTGACGATCGAGGCCTCGACCTACGGCCCGTCGCCCGCGACCCAGTCCATCAGCTACAGCATCATCCTGGACACGCAGGCTCCCGTCATCTCCAACGTGACGGTTTTGGGTGAGGGCAAGGACCGCGTCCTGTCCTTTGACGCCACCGACTCCTCGGCCATCGCCGGGGTCGGCTTCTCGGCCACCGAGGACGGCAAGGTCGTCGAGCGCGGCGCCGAGGTCTACCCGACCGGGCGCAGCGAGGACGGTCTGGTCCACATCCACTTCGACGTGCCGCTGAAGGACGCCCTGACGAGCATCGGCGGTGACCCGTCGACGATCTACCTGCACGTGTGGGACTGGCCGGTCAACGGGGCAATGGCGCCGGTCGCCCTCAAGGCGATCCCCATGACGTCGCTCGCGTTGTCGCGCGAGTCCGCCACGCTCGGTGTGGGGGAGACCCTCACACTGAGCGCCACTCACGAGCCCGCGGACGCGAACGTGACCGGCGTCGTCTGGTCCTCCTCGGACGAGGCCGTGGCGACTGTCAGTGCGACCGGCGAGGTGCGCGCGGTGGGCGCGGGCGACGCGACCATCACCGTCTCCGACCCGACGCAGCCGAGCGTGTCCGCCAGCGCCACCATCCACGTCAGCGCCCCCGCGCCCACCCCCAAGGCCGGCACCTGGAAGCGGGATGGCCGCGGCTGGTGGTACCGCTACGAGGACGGCACGTACCCCGCCGACACGACCCTCGCTATCGACGGAGCGACGTACCGCTTCGACGCGCGCGGCTACATGCGCACCGGATGGGTGAGGGAACAGGGCTCGTGGTACTACCACAACGCATCGGGCGCGCAGGCGAGCGGCTGGGTCCTCGACGGGATCTCCTGGTACTACCTAGACCCGGCCACGGGCGTCATGGCGACCGGCTGGGTCAAGGACGGTGACACCTGGTACTACCTCAATCCCACCACCGGCAAGATGATGACGGGGTGGCTCAAGGACGGCGGTGCCTGGTACTACCTGAAGACAGGAAGCGGCGCGATGGCCACGGGTCGCCTGCGTATCTTCTGGACGTGGTACACCTTCTCTGAGACGGGGCAGCTGATCAGCTAGTCCGCCCCTAAGACTGACCGTCCAGGCCCGCACACCCTGCTACATGTGGGATGTGCGGGCCTGACATCTGTCAAAGGAGGCAGGCGCCAAAATTCCCAGGGTTTTTTCAGGTTGTCTTGTCGTTGTCGCAAGGTTTGCTGTTTACACTGAATGTCATCACAAGGGAATACGGCACGGACCATGAGGGTCCGGGACATGCCGACGAGACTTTTTCGAGGAGCTTTCTGGGAAAACTTGCACTGTGTTGATGGGATAAGCCGAGGGGTCGACCGCAAGGTCGGCCCCTCGGCTTATATTCGGGCCTGCACAAAATGTCAGTGTGTGGACACTGGGCCATCTATCGGACATGCATACTGCACAACTGGAAGAACTTTCGCATAATGGGACGGCGCGTCAGCCAGACGCGCATCAGATCGTCATTTCGTCGACACGTAAGTGAGCCATTGATGTCCCATCACTCCACCCCGGCACTCGCGCTCGCCGCAGCCCTCGCCCTGACCGGCG
>CATYYP010000016.1 GCA_958415245.1 Schaalia odontolytica
CTCGAGCGCCCGCGCGCCCGTGCGGGAGGTGGTCGCCCGTGATTGAGGGGGAGGAGGGACGCGTAGGGATCCTCATGTGTGCGGGCTGCGCCTTCGTGTGCCTGCTGCTCGTCGTGTCGATCGCGCTCACTGAGGTCGCGATGCAGGACCGCCGCCTCGTGTCATGCGCCGACGCCTTGGCCAGCGCCGGGGTGTCGGGAGCCTCCGCGTCCGCGGTCTTCGCGGGAGGAAACCTCGGGGTTGACGAGGGGACGGCGAGCTCTCGCGTCGACCGTGCGCTCGCGGGTCTGTCGGACTCGACGTGCCGGGTCGGGGACGGGGTGAGCGTCTCCTGGGTCAGCGTGAACAGTGGGGAGGTGGAGGTCGGCGTGAGGGCACACCCCAGGGTCTCCCTCCTGCCTCCGGTGCTGCGTAGCGCGGTGGTTCCCGAGCTGGTGAGGACCTCGAGTGCGCGCCTGCGCGGGGTGCAGGGGCCACCCTAAAGTGGCGTCCGCGACGGTCACATTGTGGGACGGCGAGGGAAAGTTGGGTAAACGAAACGTAAACTTTAGGCCATGAGCAGCTTTGATACATCTCGTCTTTCCCCCGCGCTGGCCTCCGTTTTCGAATCCGTTCAGCGCCGCGATCCCGCCCAGGCCGAGTTCCACCAGGCCGTCTACGAGGTTCTCCTGACCATCGCCCCCCTCGCCGAGCGTCACCCCGAGTACGCTGACCTGGCCATCATCGACCGCATCGTCGAGCCTGAGCGCCAGATCCAGTTCCGCGTTCCGTGGGCCGACGACAAGGGCAACATCCACGTGAACCGCGGCTTCCGCGTCGAGTTCAACTCCGCGCTCGGCCCCTACAAGGGTGGCCTGCGCTTCCACCCCTCCGTGAACCTGTCGATCATCAAGTTCCTCGGCTTCGAGCAGATCTTCAAGAACGCCCTCACCGGCCTGCCCATGGGCGGCGGCAAGGGCGGCGCGGACTTCGACCCCAAGGGCAAGTCCGACGCCGAGGTCATGCGTTTCTGCCAGTCCTTCATGACTGAGCTCTCCCGCCACATCGGCCCCGACACCGACGTGCCCGCCGGCGACATCGGCGTGGGTGGCCGCGAGATCGGCTACATGTTCGGCCAGTACAAGCGCCTCAAGAACCGCTTCGACGCGGGCGTCCTGACGGGCAAGGGCCTGACCTGGGGCGGCTCCTACGTGCGCACCGAGGCCACCGGCTACGGCCTGGTTTACTTCGCCGCCGAAATGCTCGCCGCGAAGGGCACCAGCTTCGACGGCAAGCGCGTCGTGGTCTCCGGCTCGGGTAACGTTGCGATCTACGCGACCGAGAAGGCTCAGCAGCTGGGCGCGACCGTCGTGGCCGTGTCTGACTCCTCCGGCTACGTCGTGGACGAGGCCGGCATCGACGTCGCGCTGCTCAAGGACGTCAAGGAGGTGCGTCGTGGACGCGTCTCCGACTACGCGGCCGAGCGTCCCGGCGCCGTCTTCGTGGCCGACGGCTCCATCTGGGACGTTCCCTGTGACGTCGCGCTTCCCTGCGCCACCCAGAATGAGCTGCCCCTGTCCGGCGTCGAGACCCTCATCAAGAACGGTGTCCAGCTGGTCGCCGAGGGCGCGAACATGCCCACGACCCCCGAGGCGATCGAAGCCCTGCAGGCTGCCGGCGTTGCCTACGCCCCCGGCAAGGCCTCCAACGCGGGTGGCGTGGCCACCTCCGGCCTCGAGATGCAGCAGAACTCCGGCCGCACCCAGTGGGCCTTCGAGGAGACCGACGCGAAGCTCCACCAGATCATGGTGGATATCCACGCGAACACCATCGCCACCGCCGAGGAATACGGCGTCGCGGGCGACTACGTGGCGGGTGCGAACCTGGCGGGCTTCCGCAAGGTGGCCGACGCGATGATCGCGATGGGTCTCATCTGATCCTCTCGCTTTTCGGTGCCCCGGCGTCCTGTGTGGCGTCGGGGCACCGTCGTATCTGAGGCCGGCGGGGGAGTAAACCCCGCCACCGTCGCCCCTTAGCGTTCCTCGTTGGGCGTCCGATCCGCTACCCTGGGTGCGTGGCCATTGAATTTTCTGAAGAGATCCCGTCCCTGCGCACCACGATGGAGAACATCGTCGCGGTCGTGCAGCCGGACAAGCTGCGCGAACAGATCGCCGAGCTGAACGAGAAGGCGGCAGCGCCCGACCTGTGGGACGACCCGAGCGCCGCCCAGGCCGTCACGAGCGCACTCAGCCACCGCCAGAGCGAGCTGGACCGCATTACGCAGATGAGCGAGCGCATCGACGACCTGGAGGCCATGGTGGACATGGCCGCCGAGGATCCCGACGAGGGCGCCGACATCCTCGCCGAGGCCGAGGCCGACCTGGAGAAGCTGCGCAAGGACCTGGGCGACCTGGAGATCCGCACGCTGCTGGACGGCGAGTACGACGAGCGTAACGCCGTCATCACGATCCGAAGCGGCGCGGGCGGCGTGGACGCCGCCGACTTCGCCGAGATCCTCCTGCGCATGTACCTGCGTTGGGCGGAGCGTCACGGCTACCCGACGAAGGTCATGGACACCTCCTACGCGGAAGAGGCCGGCCTGAAGTCGGCGACCTTCGAGGTTCAGGCGCCCTACGCCTACGGCACGCTGAGCGTCGAGGCCGGCACCCACCGCCTCGTGCGCATCAGCCCCTTCGACAACCAGGGCCGCCGCCAGACGTCCTTCGCGGCCGTCGAGGTCATCCCCCTCATCGAGACGACGGACCACATCGAGATCCCCGAGTCCGAGCTGAAGGTGGACGTCTTCCGCTCCTCGGGCCCCGGCGGCCAGTCCGTGAACACGACCGACTCGGCCGTGCGTATGACCCACATTCCCACGGGCATCGTCGTGTCTATGCAGGATGAGAAGTCCCAGATCCAGAACCGTGCGGCCGCTCTGCGCGTCCTGCAGTCCCGCCTCCTCGTGCTGCGCCACGAGGAAGAGCAGGCGAAGAAGAAGGAGCTCGCCGGCGACGTCAAGGCGTCGTGGGGCGATCAGATGCGCTCCTACGTGCTCCAGCCGTATCAGATGGTCAAGGACCTGCGCACCGAGTACGAGTCCGGGAACCCCCAGTCCGTCTTCGATGGCGACATCGACGGCTTCATCAACGCCGGCATCCGCTGGCGCAAGAACGAGCAGAAGGCCGCTCAGGACTGAGCGACGCCCAAACGCGCAACCCGGCCCCGGCCTCGTCGATTCATGAACGAGGCCGGGGCCGGGTTGCGTGTCCAGGCACCCCCAGGTGGAGGGCTGAGCGCCACACCCCCTGTTTTCCGCGTGTCGTAGCCGGGCCGTGACCCGATCGTTACCTAATCTGACAGGGACTATTGACCCCGATCGGACGGTCCCATGATTCGTTTTGAAGATGTCACCATGGTGTACACGCCAGGTGCCCAGCCCGCGCTGGACCACGTCTCGCTGGAGGTGGAACGTGAAGAATTCGTGTTCCTCGTCGGCAAGTCGGGTTCCGGCAAATCCACGTTCCTGCAGCTCGTCATGCGCGAAATGAAGGCGACCAGCGGGAAGGTGTGGGTGCTCGGCAAGGACGTGTCCAAGCTGTCCACGTGGGCGGTTCCGAAGCTGCGTCGTCAGATCGGCACGGTCTTCCAGGACTTCCGACTGCTGCCATCCAAGACCGTGTATGAGAACGTCGCTCTGGCCATGCAGGTCATCGGCAAGCCTCGCCACGCGATTGAGACGGCCGTCCCGGACGCCCTCGAGCTGGTGGGCCTGTCCGGCAAGGAATCGCGCCTGCCGCACGAGCTGTCCGGCGGTGAGGAACAGCGTGTCGCGATTGCGCGCGCCATGGTGAACCGCCCCGAGCTGCTGCTCGCGGACGAGCCCACCGGCAACCTTGACCCGGAGACGTCGCTGGGCATCATGCGTCTCCTCGACCGAATCAATCGCACGGGCACGACCGTCGTCATGGCTACCCACGACGCGGACATCGTGAACCAGATGCGTAAGCGCGTCATCGAGCTCGCCAGCGGCGACGTCGTGCGCGACCAGAACCGCGGCGTCTACGGGGCCGGGAGGTAAGACCAGTGAAGCTTCGTTTTATTCTGTCCGAGGTCGGCAAGGGCCTGTCGCGTAACCGCGCGATGAGCGTCGCCGTCATCCTCGTGACCTTCGTGTCCCTCCTTTTCGTGGGCATCGCGGGCCTGACTCAGATGCAGGTGTCCAAGATGAAGTCGGAGTGGTACGACAAGATCGAGGTCACGATCTACATGTGCGCCATCAACGACGCGGCCGCGAACTGCAACGCGACCGAGGCAACCGACGCGCAGATCGACGCGGTGCGCCAGAAGCTGGCGTCCGCCGAGATGACCCCGTACGTGGCCAACGTGTACGAGGAGACGAAGGAAGAGGCATACGAGAACTTCCAGCGTCTCAACGGCAACAACGCGCTGACCCAGTGGACCACGCCGGACATGCTCCAGTTCGCGTTCCGCATCAAGCTGGTCAACCCCGAGCAGTACTCGGTGGTCAAGGAGGAGTTCTCCGGGACCGCCGGCGTGTCCGAGGTTCGCGACCAGCGTGAGGTCGTTGAGCCTCTGTTCCGTGTGCTGGGTGCCGCCCGCACGGCGGCCCTGGGCCTCGGCGCGATCATGGTCGTCGCCGCTATCCTGCTGATTTCGACGACGATCCGCCTGAGCGCCATGAGCCGCGAGCAGGAAACCCAGATCATGCGTTACGTGGGTGCCTCGAACCTGTTTATTCAGGCCCCCTTCATGATCGAGGGCGCGCTCGCCGCGCTGGTGGGTGCCGGCTTCGCGATCGGCACACTGTTCGCGGGTGTGCACTTTATCGTCCAGGGGTGGATGGCCCCCGCATTTAAGTGGACGAACTTTATCGGTATGGGTGAGGTCGCGATCATGACGCCGATCCTCGTCCTGGCGGCGGTGGCGCTGGCGGTTATTGCCTCGGCGTTCTCGCTCGCGAAGTACACGAAGGCGTGAGTCTCATGTCCCTCTCCTCGCATCGTCCCGGTCGTCGCGCGCTGCGCGCCGGCGCGCTGGCCCTCGCAATCGCCTCGTTTGCGGCGATGAGCCAGGCCCTGCCCGCGCATGCGGACGATGAGCGCGACGCCGCCGCGAACGCGGCCGCCGAGGCCGAAGCGACGGTCAACGCCCTGCAGTCGCAGCTGGAGGGTATCGACGCGTCGCTCGCCCAGGTGTTCATCGACCTGCAGTCGCTGAACGGGCAGATCCCGGTGGCCCAGGCCGCCTACGAGAGCGCGACCGCGACCTACGACCAGAAGTCTCGCGAGCACGCGACGATCATGGGCGAGCTGAGCGCCGCTCAGGGCGAGCAGAGCCGCATCGGTCAGTCGCTGAATCAGGCGACCACGCAGGCCGACGACGCGCAGCGCGCGATCGCTGACCTCGTGCGGCGCAAGTACCGCGAAGGCAACGTCAATCCGGTGGCCGTCGCCCTGACTGCTGGCGGCACGGAGTCGATCACCGACCGTGCGGCGGCGGCCGACATGGCGCTGCGCACGGAGAACCAGACCATGACGGCCGCGCTGGACGTGTCCTCGTCCCAGCGCACCCAGGCCACGCGCCAGGACGCCATCACGGAGCGTATCGCCGACCTTGAGGAGAAGGCCGCGAAGGCCGAGGCCGAGGCTGAGGCTGCGAAGAATGAGGCCGACTCCAAGCTCACCGAGCTCAACAACCTGAAGACGCAGGCACAGGCCAAGCAAGCCGAATGGGACTCTCAGAAGGACAAGGTCCAGGCCTCGCTCGACCAGGCGGAAGCCGACTACCAGGCACGCAGTGCGGAGTTGGCCGCCATCGACGAGGCGAACCGTGCGTCGGGTGCCTCGTATGTGTCGGCCTCGGGCTTCCGCAGCCCCCTCGACATTCCGATCGTCGTCACCAGCCCGTTTGGCATGCGCTACCACCCGGTCCTGGGTGTCATGAAGGGCCACTCGGGCACGGACATGGCTGCCGACTGCGGCACGATCATTCGTGCCGTGGCCTCGGGCTACGTCAATGCAGTGTCGTCGGATTATTCGGCGGGCAACTACGTGGATATCAACCACGGCCTCGTCGGCGGTAACTCCGTCATCACCGAATACCTGCACATGCAGGCCCAGTACGTGTCTCCGGGCCAGTACGTCAATGCGGGCGACGCTCTGGGTGAGGTTGGATCGACCGGCTATGCGACCGGATGCCACCTGCATTTTGGTGTCATTCAGAACGGAAGCTATGTTGAACCGATGGATTATTTGTAATCCGCGTTAGGATGGACCCTCGTAGCGATTTCGCTGCGGGGGTCTTTCCGCATGGTGTGCGGAAAACGAGTCTGAAAGGAGGCAGCATGCCCAAGGAATGGAAGAAGCCCAAGCCTACGGAGGGGCAGCGCGCTAAGGCTGCCTCCGACGCGAAGAAGACGATTGCCCGCAATAAGAAGGCGCGCCACGACTACACGATCGAGGACACCTGGGAGGCCGGCCTGGCTCTCATGGGTACCGAGGTGAAGGCGCTGCGCATGGGCCGCGCCTCCCTCGTGGATTCGTGGGTCGAGATCAACGGGGGAGAGGCCTGGCTCTACGGCGCGAATATTCCGCTGTACTCGCAGGGATCGTGGACGAACCACGCGCCCACGCGCAAGCGCAAGCTGCTGCTGCACCGCGCGGAGATCGACCGCATGCAGGACCGCGTGGCCGCGAAGGGCTACACGATCGTGCCCCTGGAGCTGTACTTCATCGGTGGCCGCGTCAAGGTCGAAATCGCCCTGGCCAAGGGCAAGCAGGAATGGGATAAGCGTCAGGCCCTGCGCGAGAAGCAGGACCAGCGCGAGGCCGAGCGCGCGATGCGCCGCTACGTGAAGCAGGCCCGCAGGTAAGGGAAAGAAGGCGATTGCGTGCGAGGTTCCGTCAGGATTTTTCGTCGTGATCTTCTGAGGCTGGTGCGTGTTCCGGCCGCGTGGATCGTCATTGTTGGTATGGCGTTCGTGCCCGCGCTCTACGCGTGGTTCAACATCGTAGGATTCTGGGATCCGTACTCGCAGACCTCCCACATTCGCGTCGCCGTCGCGAACGAGGACGAGGGCGCGACCAAGGACCAGATCGGCACCGTGAACGTCGGTGCGATGCTCGAGACTCAGCTGAAGCAGAACGATCAGCTGGGCTGGCACTTCGTGAGCGCCGACGAGGCGCGCGCCGAGGTGGAACGCGGGGACTCCTACGCGGCCTTCATTATCCCGGCGTCGTTTTCGCGCGACCTGACGGGCATCGTTGACCGCACGTACGTCAAGCCGAACATCCAGTATTACGTCAACGAGAAGAACAACGCGGTGGCCCCCAAGATCACGGGGGCGGGTGCAACGGCTATCGACCGCCAGATCAACTCCGCCTTCGTCTCGACGGTGGCCAAGGTGCTGTCGGAGAAGGCGTCCGAGGCCGGGGTGAGTATCGCGGATAACGCTGACCAGAAGCGTTCGGACGTGTCCGCGTCGGTGTCCGAGGCCTCGGCCAAGCTGGGCAGCGCGTCGCAGACCCTGGAGGGCATGGGGGAGAAGATTGACGCTGCGAAGGCCTCGGTGGCCTCGGCTCGCACGACCCTGAGCGATCTGGACGCGGCCGTCTCCGAGATGTCGACCTCCCTGGATCAGGCGGACCAGCTGGTGAGCGACTCGCGCACGTCGCTGGCGTCCTTCTCGAGCCAGATGGGTGGGGCTCTTGACGGCCTGTCCTCGAACGCGGCGAGCGCCCTGGCGGGCGTGTCCGCGAACGCGGGAACCCTTGACGGCGCTGTCCAGGGCGCCTCCGGGCGCGTGGGTGGCCTGCTCACCGAGGGCACGTCGATCAACGACTCGGTGGGCGAGGTGCTCGCGGAGCTGAACGCACTGGGCATCGGGAACCTGCCCGCCGCGGGCACGGCACTGACCGACCTGACGAACCAGAACGCCGCGCTGTCGACGGCCCTGGGCAGCCTGACGACCCTCAACTCGGACCTGTCGACAACGTCCACGTCGATTTCGAACGCGCTGACGTCAGCCTCCGACGCGTCCGCGGCCGTGTCGGCCTCGGTGACGAACGCGCGCAGCGGAGTGTCCGCCCAGCTGCCCGTGATCTCCTCGGCGCTTGACGATTTCTCGAGTGCTTCTTCGTCGATGCGAGGTTCCCTCGACACCTTGCGCAGCCAGCGCGATCAGGTGTCGGGCCTGCTCGACCAGCTTGACTCCCTGCTGGACGGGGCGAAGACGGCGACCCAGACCAGCTCGACGAATGTTGCCGCGATCAAGACCGACCTTGACTCGGTGGCGACGGACATTTCGTCGCTATCCTCCTCGAACACGCTGCGCGACCTCGCGGACTCCCTCGGGGTCAACGCCGAATCGATCGCCTCCTTCATGGCCTCGCCGACGCAGATCGAGACGAAGGCCGTGTACCCCGTGGCCGCCTACGGTTCGGCGATGGCCCCGCTGTTCACGAACCTGGCTCTGTGGATCGGCGCGTTCTCGCTCGTCCTCCTCCTGAAGCTCGATGTGGATGAGGAGGGCATCGGCCCCACGTCCTCTGCCGCCAAGTACATGGGCCGGTGGATGCTTCTCGCCTTCTTCGGGGTCATTCAGGGGCTCGTTGTGTCGTTCGGCGACCTGATTATCGGCGTGCAGACGGTGTCGCGTCCCGCGTTCGTGGGGACGGCGATGATCATCTCGCTGGTGTTTGTGTCGATCGTCTACATGCTCTCCACGTGCTTCCAGCACATCGGCAAGGGCCTGTGCGTCATCATCATGGTCATGCAGATTCCCGGGTCTGCCGGCCTGTATCCGATCGAGATGCTGCCGTCCTTCTTCCGCTTCCTGCACCCGCTGTTCCCCTTCACCTACGGCATTAACGCGCTGCGTGAGATCGTGGCCGGCTTCTATGGGCACACTTACCTGTCGTGCCTGGCGGTTCTCGGCGCCGAGGCGCTGGTTGCCTTCGCGATCGGCCTCGCGCTGCGTCCGTTCTTGGTGAACTTGAACGCGATGATCACGCGCGACCTGGCGTCCTCCGGGCTCTTCCTGGCCGAGGCCACGCGCGTTCCTTCGAACCGCTACCGCCTGACGCAGATCGTGGCGGCCCTGGCCGATCACGACGGCTTCCAGCGCTCGGTGAGCGGCCGTGCCGCGCGTTTCGAGCGTCGTTACCCGACGATCCGCCGCGTGGCGATCGTCGTCGGCGTTATCGTGCCGGTGGCGCTTGCCGTCCTGTCGGTCGCGAACGTCGCGGAGGTGCCGATCGTGCTGGGTGCATGGATCGTCTGGGTTCTCCTCGTCATCACGTTCCTGATCGGCCTGGAGTACCTGCGCGAGGCCTTGGCGCGTCAGCAGCTCCTTGGCGCCATGGATGAGAGGGACGTGCGCTCGCTGCTGACCCGCCGCGTGCAGGGCGCGCGCTCGCGTATCGCGCTGGGTGCTGCCGCTGTGGGGGCGTCGATCTCATCGGCGCTGGCTTCCTCCCTCGGTGAGCGCGGGGGACAGGACACGGACGAGGCCGACCCCGGCCTCGTCGAGGAGGACGGCGCGGGCGACGCGTCGGAGACGGCGAAGGGAGAAGAGCAGTGAGGACCATCTGGGCTATCTACCGCGCCGACCTGCGCCGCACGCATCGATCCCTGATCGCCAGCGTCGTCGTCTTCGGACTGGTCGTCATTCCGTCGCTGTTCACGTGGTTCAACGTCGCGGCCTCGTGGGACCCCTTCGGGAACACACGAAGTCTGCGCATCGCGATCGCGAACACGGACGCGGGCTACAAGTCGGACCTGGTGCCGCTGCACGTCAACATTGGCGATTCTGTGGTGTCCGCGCTGCGTAAGAACGACAACTTCGACTGGGTCATCGCGTCCGAGGACGAGGCGGTCGAGGGGACGCGCTCGGGCGAGTACTACGCGGCCATCGTCATCCCGTCGGACTTTTCGCGCGAGATGCTGACCTTCTTTGACGGGGGAGCATCCTCCGCGCCGATGACCTACTACGTCAACGAGAAGAAGAACGGCATCTCGCCGAAGATCGCCGGCCAGGGCGCCGAGGCCGTGAGCGCCCAGGTGAATCAGATCTTCGTGCAGACGCTCTCCGAGGTCGCCCTCGATACGGCAACGTCGGTCGGGAGTGCGCTGTCGTCGCCCACAGCCGTCAATACGGTGACGGCGCTCGATAACCGCGTGCAGACCGTCGCCTCGCGCCTGCGCACGGCGGCGGATAGCGCGGACGCGTACGCGTCGCTCGTGGGATCCTCGGTGACACTCATCGACTCGACGGCCACGCTCGTGGACGGGCTGGGGAGCGCGAAGGGTTCCGCGCAGTCCGCGGTCTCGAGCGCTCAGGCCGGAGCGAGCGGCCTCGGATCTGCTGCGTCGGCGGCGGTCTCCTCGGTATCCGACGCGATCTCCTCCTCGCAGTCCTCGCTGTCCTCCCTGTCGAGCGCCGTAGAAAGCGTGTACACGAACGGCTCGACGAGCGCGTCGGATGCGGCCTCGACGCTGCGCTCGCAGGCCTCCGTGCTGGACACGCAGGCCACCAGCTTCGCGTCCATCAAGACGACGCTCGAGGCGCTGCCGGGCTCGCCCGTCTCCCAGTCCTCGCTGGACCGCCTGCAGGCGGCCTCCGACCGGCTGACCGAGGTTGCGAACGGGCTGCGCGCCGCCGCCTCCGAGCTGGACTCCAAGGTCGCGAATGCGGAAGCTGGGCACGCCACGGTCAACGGCCTGATCGCCCAGGCGCGCTCCGCGGTCGACGGCCTGTCCTCCGACTACGAGAACAACCTGCGACCCCAGCTCGAATCGCTGGCCGCAACCCTGGCCTCGGCCCAGTCGTCCCTGAGCGCCGCGCGCACGTCCCTGGAGGGCGCGACCTCCACGGCCTCGAACGGCAGCGGGAGCACGCGCGAGGGGCTGACCCAGCTGCACGACAACCTGAGTGGCGCGGCCACGAGCCTTCGTGAAGCGGCCGGAAAGCTCGACTCCCTGCACTCCTCGATTAGTGAGGCGCTTGCCAGTGGAGACCTGACGACGCTCGGGACCATCATCGGGAATAATCCCGAGGCCCTGGCTGCGGCGATTGCGGCGCCCGTCGGCGTGGAGAAGACTCCCGTTTACCCGGTCGCGAACTTCGGCTCCCAGATGGCGCCCTTGTACACGATCCTGGCGCTGTGGGTGGGCTCCATCCTGATGGTCGTGTCTCTGCGCTCGGACGTCACGGACGCCACCGTCGCCGACGGCCTGCCCGAGGGCGACCCGCTGCACGCGACCCTCACCGCGAAGCCCGTTGGCCTGGCCGCCGGATACCTTGGGCGCTACCTGATCTTCGGGACGATCGCGCTCGCCCAGGCGACCCTGGTGGGGCTGGGCGACCTGTACTTCTTGAAGGTTCAGCACGCTCACCCGCTGCAGTTCATGGGCACCCTGTGGCTGACGGCCGTCGTGTTCTCTTTCCTGCTGTACACGCTTATTGCGACGTTCGGGAACGCGGGCAAGGCCCTGGGCGTGCTGCTCCTGGTCCTGCAGATTTCGGGCGCCGGGGGAGCGTTCCCGCTGGCGATCCTGCCGTCCTTCTTCTCGTCGATTTCGCCGTTCCTGCCGGCCACGCACGCGATCACGGCGCTGCGCGCGTCGATCGCCGGATACGCGGGCCACGAGTACGGGGACGCCATGTGGTTCCTGGCTTCTTTCATCCTGTTCACCGCGTTCCTGGGGCTGGCCCTGCGCCCGCTCCTGGTGCGCAAGAACCGCCGCATGGTGGAGAAGCTGGAGTCTACGAAGCTGCTCTGAGGCGTCGGTTTTTCCCTTGACGGGTTGTGTGTGGCGACGTAAACTGATGTGTCCGACGGTCTGCGGTAACGCTGGGCGTCGGGGAGTTGAAAACTCAAGAGGGGATGATCGGTTTCGACAGTGGTCGTCGATCGAAGTGAAGCGAGCCGAGAATGTACGCTCAACTCGTTAACGATGCGTGCAAACCAATAGGTGCCGAACAGAATCGCACCGACTACGTTCTCGCTGCCTGATATCGCAGCCTGAACCTTTAGTCCGTCAGCCCGGGAGTTGCTTCCGGCCCGGTGTCTGGCGTCGTCTAGGGAGCCACTGGGAGTCGCCCATGTTGGTGGGGTGCCTCCGACACTTAATCAACTGAGCCTATCCAGCGGTGAGTCTGCGCAATGCTGGGGGCTGAGAAATAAAACCGTAGACTGCGCTCGGAGAAGAATTCGGGGCCGGCCATTGGACGGGGGTTCGATTCCCCCCATCTCCACAATCCCCACCTATCGCTGATCTAGCGCCAATTAGTTGAGCGTGTGGGTGCAAGGTGGGTACAACAAAAGCCCCCACGTGCCTCTCCGGCAGGTGGGGGTCTTTCATGCGTTGAAACGCGATTCAAGCGCCTCAATTCGCTCGTAGATTGAGCGGTGGGTGTCGTGCGCGTGTGAGGCGATCAGACGCTGAGCCGACTCGCGCGCTGTGCGTTTATCGTGTATCTCTGCGGCCATCCTGCTGCCACGCTCATTGATCCTGTCGATCCGCTCCTTCATGTCCGACATACTCACTCCGTGGTTCTCGAGCGTCGAGGCGACGCGATCGACCGTCGATGAGAGGCCCTCGAACTGCTCGGGCAGGACTGCGAGTGCCCCGACTGTTTCGTTGACGGCGTTCCTCCTCGAAATCGCCCGCCGACTGGGAACCCCTCCCCGGTAAGGTGGGAGGTGCCAACCACGCCGCACGATCTCGTGCGGCAACCACACCTCACCAAGGAGGAAGACTTGGAATCACCAGCAAACGTCGTCATGGCAGTGTGCGCTGTCTTGACTATCGTCGGAGCCGTGTTCTCCTGGTGGCACGCCAACGCCTCAAAGAAGGCGCGAGATGCCGCCGAGAAAGCCGACGCGAACGCAACACGGCAACGCGAAGCCATCGAGAAGATCGCAGAAGCGCTCAACCCAGTGCCCGCAGAGTACGCCTTCTCCGTCGAATGGCAAAGCAAAGACTCCTTCGTGCTACGCAACACCGGGACCGCCCCCGTCACCGTCAACGCAATCGCCAACGATCCCGAGCGAAACTTCGAGGGCAAAATTCCCTTCACACTCGACCCCGGCCGCAGCCAACACTTCTACGAGGCGCTCACGATGGGCAGCACGCCCGTTGACGAGCTCGTCCTCGATATCGCCGATAGAGACACGCCCGTGATCGTCCCCCTGAGACGCATATAGGTCATTGATTGCGCGTTCGTGCAGGCACCGCGACTTCGCGAGCATCTGCACCTGAATTTGCAGCAAATCACGCTGCGTGCGCGCAAGAAGCGCCTCGGCGAACCAGTGCCGAATGTGGTGTGAACCGAGGATGAGCGCCGTCGGCGCAATCGCCAGGAACTTTACCATCGGAGGAGGCGGGCTGCGGCCCCCAGAACGAGGCCCGCTGGATGCTACACACCTGAGCTTGCCTGCTCACGCTGCGTCAGCAGCACCAACTACTCGAGTTGTTTGCCGGCGAGGAGCACGTTGCTCTTGAGGTCGCCTGGAGCGCCTATTGGAAGATCATTGAAGGCTACCGCACGCCCGATACGAGCTCGGGCAAGCCCCGAATGAGAACTGAAATTAACACACTGACCTCCACGTGCGTACCGAGGGTGCTGACCGAGCTCATGATGCTGGGCAGGACACTCAAACGCCGAGTCGGGGGCCTCCTGGCCTACTTCGACGACCCCAAAACCTCCAATGACCCTACCAAAGCAATCAATGGCCGCCACGAACACCTACGCGGCTTCATCCTCCGACTTCCGAAACCCTACCCGCTACATCACCCAAGTACTCGCCGAATCCGGCGGAGTCGAACCCCAACTACAGCTGCGATTTTATAGAGC
>CATYYP010000017.1 GCA_958415245.1 Schaalia odontolytica
CCGTCGAGGAGGCGTACGAGTCGCGCAAGAAGTGGCCGGCCGCCCAGTGGGAGTATGACTCGTGGGTGTCGACCTACACGTCGATCGCACGCGGCGAGATGGACGTCGTCTCCACGACCGTGCGCGACGTGACGGGCAGCGACCCACTCACCTTCGAGGAGGTTGCCCGGGCAGCGCTCGCGTCGGGCCGCTGATTCTTGCGGTAAACGCTCGCTTGGCCCCGGCCTCGTTTCATCGACGAGGCCGGGGTTCCCTCATGC
Organism: Schaalia odontolytica; assembly: GCA_958415245.1. Classification (GTDB taxonomy): domain Bacteria; phylum Actinomycetota; class Actinomycetes; order Actinomycetales; family Actinomycetaceae; genus Pauljensenia; species Pauljensenia odontolytica_D. Next base: position 261 of record CATYYP010000017.1, read on the forward strand.
GCTCATGCTTGCCGCCTGCGTCACACTCCTGGTAGCGTCGGAGCATGAACAACGAGCCATTCTGCACTCTTCGGAGGCTGCACACCCGCGCCCAGGCGTGGTGGTGACCATGGCTCGCTCGCGACGTCGAGGGATCGGCGGATTCCTCTCCAGCATCTTTTCCAATCGCACCGAGTCGCTCGTGGGTGAAGACAGATGGCGGCGCAACGAGTGGAAACGTGCACTAGTTTCGATCGTCATCGTCGCTCTCGGGATAGCGATCGTTGAAGGAATCTATCGACTGACACACTATGGCGATTTCCGTTTCGCTGTCTATCTGGCTTCAATTCCGTTAGTAGCTGGAGTGCCTCAGGTGACATGCGACTCGATAGTTCCCTATCTGCGTCCCCACGTTCGATTCGTCGACGGCCACGTTGTCATACGAGGTAAGCGTCTCACTAATATTGGACACCTCGTTAGCTACGCGATCCTCTGCATGACCGTCGTAGGAGCACTCGTACTCGGTTTCTTAACGCACAACTTCAAGACAACTATCGGTATTGCGGTGGTAGCAGCATTTTTTGCCTATCATCTCTTTTCTGAGAATCCAATGGAAGACCTGAAGAACACCGTCAAGGATCTTTCAATGACGGCGTTATCCCCAGATAGCATCGAGTTTCACATGGCTCCTCATCTCTCGATCCATAAGTATCTGGAATCCGCCTCTGACGGATGCGGCAACGACACCTCCTTCCGATGGGACCAGAACGTTCGAATTTTCGACATCAACACCGACAGGCGTCATGTTGATCTATTTGCAGATCCTGACACATATGACGGGCCATGGGGCTTGTGCTGCCGGACGATCGGCATCCCCTTCACCGGCCTCGACGCGCTCATCCGGCACTTCAACGAGCACCCCGAGGACCGTCCACTCCTGGCCACACCGGAGGGCGTCGACCTCGTCAACGACATCCTCATCGAAGCCCGCGCAGCACTCACAACCCCACAAAGGAGCCACGCATGAGCACCAAGAAACGCATCCTTGTGACGCTGATCGTCGCGGTCCTGGCTGCCATCGTCATCTTCCCGATGCTGCCCCTCGAATACCGCGACCGCGTCGTCGCGATCCTCACCCACCCGCTGTACTACCTGGGCTTGGGTAACTGGTGAGCGCTCCGATAGAACGCGCTTAACTCAGGAAGGCGGCGGGGTCGTCCACGAGTGCATCTAGCACTCGGAACGCCGCACCCCGAACCGTCAGCGACGCAGAATCCGGCAGCACCTCAACGATCGGCGAGGACCACGGGGCCTGCAGCGTGCGCGTCTCAATCTCCTCGCGCGCCGGATCCAGCAGGGCACCACTCAGCTCAGCGATGGCACCGCCCAGCACGACGTGCGGGATATCCATCGCGTTGATGACCCCCGACAACACGCGCCCGAGGGCCGCCCCGGCCTCCGTCAGCACGGCACACGCACGCTCCTGCTCCGCGCCCACGGCAAGCGACTCCGAGGTCTTCGCCCCGGCCTCGTCGACGAGGCCCGCGCAACGCAGAATCCCGCGCGGCCCGGACCCCGCGGGGGCGCCCACGTGCTCGGCGAGGGCACGCACACCCAGGTAGGCCTCAAGGCATCCGCGCGCGCCGCAGCGGCACAGCGGCCCATTGGGATCCGCGCACATGTGCCCGATTTCGCCGGACCAGGCGCGCGCCCCGCTCATCGGCCGATGATCGACGATGACGCCCGCGCCGACGCCAACCTCACCCGACACGTACACGAAAGTCGACGGCCCACCCGCTACGCCCGGGCGTGTGTAGGCGACCGCGTAGGCCGCCAGGTCCGCTTCGTTCGCGACGACCACCGGGTTCAGGTCTGCGAGTGCGGCAAGCAGCTGGTCGTGCGGAATGTCGCGCCACCCCAGGTTCGGGGCGAGCGCGAGGCGGGTCGGCGACACCAGGCCCGGCAGCCCAACGCCCGTCCCTAGGAACAGGGCGCCGTCGGGCAGGGTGTCTTCTAGCAGAGTGTGGGCCTCTTGGGCCGCGAGCGCCATCGTCTCCTCCGGCGCACTGTCGGCGAAATCGCGCTCAATCCGTCGGTGCCCGAGCTCCCTTCCGGCGAGGTCAACGAGCATGACGTCAAGGCTCGCGACGTCCACTTCGACGCCGAGGGCGACGGCGCTGCCCTCCGCGGGGGTGAGGCGGTTGGCCGGGCGGCCACGGCCGCCGCCGTCGCCGGGTTCGAGCTCTCGCACGAGTCCGGCACCCACCAGGTCGTCCACGAGGCGCGATATCGTCGCGCGCGTCATTCCGGTGCGCTGCGAGAGGCCTGCGCGCGTGACCTCGCCCGGCGAAGCGAGGATGTTGCGCAGCACCGTCGACATGTTGGATGCGCGCACGTTTTCCGACTTCACGCCGCGGTTCTGAGGGCCCATCCCCCGCTCCGAGGGGCGCGGCGAGGCGACCGGGCCGCGACTGATGCGGCCGGCGTCGTTGGCGCTGTCGGTACGGGTCGGCATGGACACAGGCTACCGTGTCGGGGCGGCGGTGCCCACCCGTCGCACGGACTTGTCAGAGGGCCTTGACGAACGCGCACACAGGTATTAAGTTTTACCCCACAACAAATAAATTGTGACGACGCGAACACGGCGCGCAACGGCCGCGCGACCAAACACGCGGGAACGGCACACGCGCCAACATTCGCCGCCACACAACGACGCTCAGCGCCACCGACGACGCAGCACCATCCCCTCCAACTGAACACCGACGTTCGAAAGGACACCACCATGACAACCACGCCCGACAACAAGTTCTCCTTCGGCCTGTGGACGGTCGGCTGGAATGCGGTCGACCCCTTTGGTACGGGGACCCGCCCGGTCCTGGATCCGTGGGAGTACACGGAAAAGCTCGCGGAGGTCGGCGCGTGGGGCATTACCTTCCACGACAATGACGTGTTCGATTTCGACGCGTCGGATCAGGAACGTCACGACCGCGTCATGAAGGTGAAGGAGGCGGCCGACGCGGCTGGCCTCGTCATCGAGATGGTCACGACGAACACGTTCACGCACCCGGTCTTCAAGGATGGCGGCCTGACGAACAACGACCGTTCGATCCGCCGTTTCGGCCTGCGTAAGATCCTGCGCAACGTGGATCTGGCTGCGGAGATGGGGGCGACAACGTTCGTCATGTGGGGCGGGCGCGAGGGCGCGGAGTACGACTCGTCGAAGGATCTGAATGCGGCGTTTGACCGCTACAAGGAGGGCCTGGATACGGTCGCCGCCTACATTAAGTCGCGCGGCTACGACCTGAAGATCGGCCTGGAGCCGAAGCCGAACGAGCCGCGCGGCGACATTTTCCTGCCGACGGTCGGCCACGCGCTGGCCCTCATCGCGCAGCTGGAGCACGGCGACATCGTGGGCCTGAACCCGGAGACGGGTCACGAGCAGATGGCAGGCCTGAACTACACGCATGCGCTGGCACAGGCGCTCAACGCGGGCAAGCTCTTCCACATTGACCTCAACGGCCAGTCGGGTATCAAGTACGACCAGGACAAGGCGTTCGGTCACGGCGACCTGGCCAGCGCGTTCTTCACGGTTGACCTGCTGGAGAACGGCTTCCCGAGCGGCGGCCCGCGCTACGAGGGTCCGCGCCATTTCGACTACAAGCCGAGCCGCACGGAGGGCATGGAGGGCGTGTGGGAGTCCGCGCGCGCGAACATCGAGATGTACCTGACGCTCGCCCAGAAGGCCCGCGCGTTCCGCGAGGATCCGGTCACCCAGGAGCTGCTCGAGGCTGCATCGGTTCCCGAGCTGGGCGAGTCGACGCTGGCCGCGGGCGAGTCCCTCGAGGACTTCCTGGCGGATCGCAGCTCCTACGAGGAGTTCGACGCGCAGGCCGCCGGCGAGCGCGAGTACCACTTCGTGGAGCTGTACCAGCAGGCGATGCGTCACCTGATCGGCTGATCGTCTCTTCGACGAGGAGTTGTGTGATGGGCGAGAGGCCTTTCGTTGCGGGTGTCGATTCATCGACGCAGTCGTGCAAGGTGGTCGTGTGGGATCCGGTGTCGGGCGAGGTGGTGCGCGAGGGTCGCGCGCCGCATCCAGAGGGCACCGAGGTGGATCCGCGCGCCTGGTGGGACGCGTTGAACGAGGCCGTGGCTGCGGCCGGCGGGTTGGACGACGTGCGGGCGCTCAGCGTGGGCGGCCAGCAGCACGGCATGGTTGTGCTGGATGAGCGCGGCGAGGTGATTCGTCCGGCGCTACTGTGGAATGACACGAGGAGCGCGGGCGCGGCTCGGGATTTGATCGCGGAGCGCGAGGGGGATTCGACGGGCGAGGCCTGGTGGGCCGATGCCACGGGCTCGGTTCCCGTCGCGTCGTTAACGGTCACGAAGCTGCGGTGGTTGGCGGATCACGAGCCGGAGGCGGCCCAGCGCGTGGCTGCGGTGTGCTTGCCGCACGACTATTTGACGTGGCGGATCGCGGGTGGTTTCGAGCGCTTGGGCCTGGAGGGGTTGGCGACGGATCGGTCGGATGCCTCGGGGACGGGGTACGTGGATCGGTCGGGGTCGGCGTATCGGCGCGACATTCTCGCCCAGGCGCTGCGCTGTGACGAGGAGCGGGCCGAGCGCATCGTGCTGCCGTGGATCGCGGACCCGTACGAGGTCGTGGCTCACGGCGACGAGGCGCGCGGCTGGGGCGAGATCGCCCTGGGCCCGGGCGCTGGCGATAACGCGGCGGCGGCCCTCGGCGTGGATTTGGGTCCGGGCGCGGCGATGCTGAGCCTGGGGACGTCGGGCGTGGTCGCGGCGGTGTCGGAGTCTGCCGTGTCGGATCCGTCCGGCCTGGTCACGGGCTTTTCGGACGCGTCGGGGCGGTGGCTGCCGCTGGCATGCACGCTGAACGCGTCGCGGATTATCGACGCGATGAGGCGGGTAACGGGCCTGGGGTACGAGGAGTTCGACGAGGCCGCCCTGTCGGTTCCGGACGCGGGTGGGCTGCGCCTGATCCCGTACTTCGAGGGCGAGCGCACCCCGAATCTGCCGGATGCGACGGCGACGTTGGAGGGCATGACGCTGGCGAATTGCGACCCCTCGCACGTGGCTCGCGCGGCGGTCGAGGGGCTGTTGACGCTCATGCGCGGGGCCCTGGACGCGGTGCGCGCGCAGGGTGTGCCCATCGAGCGGGTGGTCATGGTCGGCGGCGGGGCGCGCTCGAGAGCGGTGCAGGCCCTGGCCTCGGGCATCCTGGGGGCCGAGGTGGAGGTCCCCTCCCCCGCCGAGTACGTCGCCCTGGGGGCGGCGAAGCAGGCGGCCGTCCTGAATGTCGCGCGCCTGGGGGCAGGCGGATCCGATGTTTGACGAGACGATCACCCGCTGGGGGACGCACAGCGCGAAGTGGGACTTGCTGGCCGCGCACCTGGGCGAGGATGCGCTGTCCCTGTCGGTCGCGGACATGGAGTTCGCGACGTGCCCGGAGGTGTCGCGCGCGATCGTGGACGCGTGCGCGGAGGGGATTTTCGGCTACACGGAGGTCTTCGATGACTTTCGCGAGGCCGCGGCCCGCTGGCAGGAGCGCCGCCACGGGTGGGCGCTCGAGCCGGGCGACGTGCACTTTTTCCCGCGCATCGTCCAGTGTGTGTCGGCCCTGTGCTCGATCGTCCTGCCGAGGTCGCTGGGGCGCCCTCCGCGCGTGGTGACGCTGGATCCGGCGTACGGGCCCATCATCGAGGTCGTGGAACGCGCCGGGTGCGAGCTGCGCCGAGTGCCCCTCGACCTGTCAGGCGAGACCCCACGAATTCCCGAGGATTTGTTCGCCCGCGCGATGGAGGGTGCGGACCTTCTGCTCTGGTGCAGCCCGCACAACCCAACGGGTCGCGTGTGGAGTGAGCGCGAGATGGAGATGGTTGCTTCTCTCGCACGTCAGGGCGACGTGCTGGTGCTTTCCGACGATATTCACGCGGATTTTCAGCGTCCGGGTAGGAACCGGTACCGGCCGCTCGCGGCCGTCGCGCCGCGCCTGTGGGAGTCGGGGCGCCTCATTCAGTGCGCGTCCCCCGGGAAGACGTTTAACAGCGCGGGGTTGGAGGCCTCGGCGATCGCGGTGCGCGGCGAGCTCGGGGAGCGCCTCGAGGAGGCCAAGCGCCTCATGGGCCTGCACAACCCGAATTTCTTCGCGATTCCCGCGACGATCGCTGCGTGGAACCTCGGCGAGGCCTGGGTGGATGAGCTGCGCGATCGAATCGACGCAAACCTGCGCGTGGCGGTCGAGTACCTGCGCCGCGCACTGCCTCGGGCGCGCGTCGTCGATCCCGACGGCACGTACCTGGTGTGGGTGGACGCCCGGGCGTACCTGGCCTCGTCGGCTTCTCTCGACGAGGCCATGGCCGCCTCCCGGGTCGCGGTGTCCCCGGGGGAGGACTTCGGTTCCGAGTACGAGGGATTTTTCCGCATCAACGTGGCGCTTCCCGAGCGCGACCTGGTGCGGGCACTGGAGCGCTTGTGCGAGGCGATCGCGGCGCTCACATCGAACTAAGCGGACGCGCACTGGCGCGCGGACGCAATGAAAAAGAAAGGATTGACGATGTCAGTCACCTCCTCGGAGAAGCGGGCTCACCGCACTCCATCTCTCCTGGTCGCGGCGATTCCCGCGGTCACGCTGATCGTCCTTTTGGGCGGCGGCTATATCGCGGCGAGCCTCCCGGTGGAGCCGCTGCTCATCGCGTCGGCCGTGGTCGCTGGCATTGTCGCCATGACCTTGGGCTACACGTGGGACGAGATCATCGGCGCGATCGCCGAGAAGATCGCGAAGACCATGCCGGCTGTTCTCATCCTGATCGTCGTCGGCGCGCTGATCGGCACGTGGATGGCGGGCGGTACGATCCCGATGCTCATCTACTACGGCCTGAAGATCATTAACCCGCAGTTCCTGGCGCTCATCGCGCTGGTCGTGACGGCGATCGTGTCGCTGTGCACGGGCACGTCGTGGGGTTCCGCGGGCACGATCGGCGTCGCCTTCATGGGCGTGGCCGTCGGCATGGACGCGAACCTGCCGATGGTGGCGGGCGCGATCGTGGCGGGCGCCTACTTCGGCGACAAGCTCTCTCCCCTGTCGGACACGACGAACATCGCGTCGCTGGCGACGGGCGTGAACCTGTTTACGCACATTCGCCACCTCATGTGGACGACCGTACCGGCGTTCCTGACCTCGGCGGTCGTGTACCTGATTTTCGGCCTGCAGTCCTCGGGCGGGACTGTGCCCGAGAAGGTCGGCACGATCCTTTCGACCCTCGATTCGGCGTTCAACTGGAACCTGCTCCTGCTGGTGCCCGTGCTGGTCGTGCTGGTCGGCTCGGTCATGAAGATGCCGACCGTGCCCGTGATGCTTGTGTCGTGCGCGACCGCCATGTTCAACGCGGTCGTGTTCCAGGGAGTGTCCTTCTCGAACTCGGTCGTGGCCTCCGTGAACGGCTTCAAGGTCAACATGGTCGGCAAGAGCGGCTTCCAGGCCGACTCCGTCATCGAGGACGTCACGCGCCTGCTGGAGCGCGGCGGCATGAACTCGATGATGAGCGTCCTGCTGATTTGTTTCTGCGCGATCGCCTTCGCGGGCACCGTGTCCGTGTCGGGGTCGCTGGACGTGCTGATTTCGAGCCTGCTGGCACCCGTGAAGTCGACCTTCGCGCTGATCGCGTCGACGATCGTGACGGGCCTGGCGGTCATCGGCATCACCTCGAACGGCCAGGTATCCCTGCTGATCCCGGGCGAGATGCTGCGCGGCGAGTACATCAAGCGAGGCCTCGACCCGAAGAACCTGTCGCGAACCATCGAGGATGCGGCCACCGTGTGGGAGCCGATCCTGCCGTGGACGTCGGCGGGCGCCTACATGGCCGGCACCCTGGGCGTCGCCACCCTGGCCTACCTGCCCTGGGCGATCTCCAACTGGATCGCCATCTTCTTCGCCCTCGTGTGGGCGGCCACGGGCATCGGCATCGCCAAGCTCACGCCCGAGGAACAGAAAGCCCTCGAGGCGGAGGGCTGAGCGTCACAGCATAAGGTGGGGGCTCCCAAACGGGAGCCCCCACCTTTCTACAGCAGCATCACAACCTCAGTACGCCAGCCCCTTGGGCTGCTCGGCCAAGACAGCGAACCCCGGGTCGACGACCTCGAAGCCGTTGGCCTTGTAGGCCTCGTAGTCGAAGTTTTCGCATTCGTTGTACCCGATGCGGTGGTACTCGTAGAAGCCGTCCCAGTCCTCGTACCCGGACCCCAGCGACGACTCGAGGAACGCGTCCGCCATGGCCATCGCGGTGCGCGGGGCTACGTAGAACGCACCCATGGCGAGGAGGTTCGCGTTGTTGGCGGCGGCGCAGCGGCGCGCGGCGGGCACGGACTCGCACACGGCGGCGTGCACGTGGGGGCACTTGGAGGCGGCGATGTGGATGCCCATGCCGGTGCCGCAGAAGGCGAGGGCGCGCTCGAACTTGCCTTCGGCGATTTGGGCGCCGAGCGCGAAGCCGACGCGGTGGTACATGGGCGCGGTGTCGGCGTCGGGTGTCAGGTCGGTGACGGTCCAGCCTCGCTCCTCGAGGTGGGCTTTGACGGCTTCCTTGAGGGGGTGCCCGGCGAAGTCGGCGCCGACGACGACGTGCTTGTCTTTAGCTGTCAGCATGCGCGTGTCCTTTCCTGAGTTTGCGCAGTTTGGAGAAGGAGAAGAGGCCCTCGTTCATGCAGATGACGAGCAGGAGTACGCCACCCCAGATGAGGGGCCTGTAGAAGTTGGAGATGTCGGGGAACATGTTCAGGCCGGAGGAGAGGACCTGGAGCATGAGGATGGACAGGAGCACGCCGCTCAGGCGCCCGGAGCCGCCGTTGGGGTTGACGCCGCCGAGGACGACAATGAGGACGGTGAGCAGCGTGTAGGAAGCGCCGTAGTCGGCCTTCGCGGAGTTGTAGTTCGCGAGCATGACGATGCCGGCCATGGCGGCCATGATTCCGGAGAGCACGTAGGTGCGGATCAGCAGGCTCTTGACTTTCAGGCCCGAGAAGCGCGCCGCGGTGTCGTTCGTGCCGAGCATGAGGATCGTGGTCCCAAAGCCCGTGAAGGCAACGATGGCTCCCGCGACGGCCGCACACACGAGGAACACGACGAGGGGGATGGGGACGAGGCCGGCCACCTTCCCGGTGAACACGGCTCCGAACGCTGCGGGGACGCCGGAGACGGGTTTGCCCTGGGTGAGGATGAGGGCGACGCCACCGAAGAGCTCGAGAGTGCCAAGGGTGGCGAGGATGGGTGGGATCTTGAGGACCGCGACGAGCGTGCCGTTGATGAGCCCGCACACGACCCCGACCACCAGTGCGACGCCCAGGGCGATGAGGGTGGCCATGGCCATGGACGAGGGGGTGACGGCCGGGCCGAGCATGGAGCGCAGCGTGAGGGCCGCGCAGATCGAGGTGACGTTGGCGATGGCGACGACGGACAGGTCGATGCCAGCGGTGAACATGGTGAACATGACGCCCAGGCTCATGAGGCCGAATTCGGGGAATTGGACGGCCATCGACTGCCAGGTGCGCACGGCGAAGAAGGGGCCGGGGCGCACGGCGGCGAAGAAGATGAGCAAGAGGAGGAAGACGATGATCAGTCGCGTCATGTAGCTGTCCTTTTTAAGGAAGGCGAGGCGCGGGGAGGCAAGAAGCGTTGACATGTGGTCCTCCTAGTGTGCGTTGCGGCGGGCGCGCATGACCTGAAGCGCGGAGACGCCGGTTCCCACGATGATGAGCAGGCCCAGGGCGAAGCCCTGCCAGAACGTCGGGATTCCCATGAGAATCATGGAGTTTTGGACGATGACGATGAGCAGCGTGCCGAGCATGACGCCCGTCAGCGAGCCCTTGCCTCCGGTGATGGCGGTGCCGCCCAGGACGACGGCCGCGATGACCATCATTTCCATGCCGAGCAGGTTGGTGGGGTGCATCTGTCCCATGGAGCAGGTGCGGACCATGCCGGCCAGGGCGGCGATGACGCCGACGAGGACATAGAGCCAGAACTTGGTGGCGCGCACCTTGAAGCCGACGCGGGCGGCCGCGGACTCGTCGCCGCCGAGGGCGAAGAGGGAGCGTCCGAACATCGTGTAGCGGGTGACGAAGAAGGCCACCGCGACGACCGCGACGAGGATCAGGAAGGACACGGGCATCGATGACTGCAGGCCGGAGCTTTCGTTGCGGGCGACGAAGAGGGACGCGGATCCGAAGGAGCGCATGGACTCGGGGATCGTGTTGATCTGCACGGATTTGAGCGCGCCCTGCATGACGCCGTTGAAGACGTTGGCGGTGCCCAGGGTGATGATCAGCGTGGGCACGGTCAGCCTCGACGTGAAGATGCCGTTGAATGCGCCGAGGATCGCGCCGAGGGCGGCGGCGATCAGGAAGGGCACGATGACGGGCCCGTTCCACCCGTTGTCGACGAGGACTTTCGTGGTCACGTAGACCGCGAGGGAGGCCAACGCCGGGAAGGACACGTCGATGCCGCCGGAGACGAGGACAAGGTGCGCGGCGACGGCGAAGAGGCCAGGGACCACCATCGCGCCGGCCAAGTCGACGAGGTTGTTAGCCGTGAAGAACTGGCCGGATCGCGCCTGGATAACGAGGGTGAGCGCGGCGATGACCAGGAACACCCAGAATTCGTTGGCGCGCAGGACTTTCGTGATGAGTCGGGGCATTAGTTCTCTCCCCCTTCGGTCGACGAGGCCGGGGCCTGGTCTTCGGACAGGAGCCGGGTCAGTTCGGCCTCGGTGAGGATGTCGGGGTTGATCGGGTCGCTCAGGTGCCCGGCTCGCATGATCGCGATGGTCGAGCAGTTGGTGAGCACTTCGGCGATGTCGTCGGAGATGATGATGACGGCCATGCCTTGCGCGGCGAGTTCGCGCAGGATCGAGTGGATGGTGAATTTGGAGCCGATATCGACACCGACGGTGGGCCCGTTGAGGATGAGGACGGAGGGCTTGGTGGCCAGCCACTTGGCCAGGACGACCTTTTGCTGGTTGCCGCCCGACAGGGTGTTGACGGCGTTGGCGGGGTCGGGGGTGACGACGTCGAGGCGCTTCACCCACTTCTTCTCTTCGTCGCGGATGGCCTTCTTGTCGATGAATCCGAGGGCCTTGGTGAAGGATTCCATCTCGGAGATCGTGATGTTTTCGCCGATCGAGCGCGAGAGGAAGAGGCCTTCGGTGAGTCGGTCTTCGGGAACGTACGCGATGCCGGCGGCGATCGCATCGCGCACGCCTCGCAGGGTGACGTCTTGGCCTTTGACGCGGATGCGCCCAGAGTCGAGAGGGAGCATTCCGAAGAGGGACATGGCGAGTTCGGTGCGTCCGGAGCCGAGGAGGCCGGTGATGCCGAGGATTTCGCCGGGCCGCACGCTCAGGGAGGCGTCGGCGAAGGCGCCGGCAACGGTCGCGCCCTCGACCTCGAGGATCGGGGCGTCGGTGATGTCGCCGGGCTGGTAGCGCTCCTCGTCGAAGTCGCGCCCGGTCATGTGGCGGGCGAAGCTGGCGCGGTCAAGTTCTTCCTTCGGGCAGGTGATGACCTTGTGTCCGCTGCGCAGGATGGTGAAGCGCTGCGCAATTTCGAAGACTTCTTCGAGCTTGTGGGACACGAAGAGGATCGCGATGCCGCGCGATTGCAGGTCGGCGACGATGTTGAAGAGGGCGCGCACTTCCTTCTTGGTGAGGGCGGTCGTGGGCTCGTCCATGATGATGAGCTTCGCGTCGCCCATGAGCGCCCGGCTGATGGCGACGAGCTGTTTGTCGGCGACGGAGAGGTTGCCGACGAGTTCGTCGAGGTCGACCTGGAAGCCGATCTTCGCGACGGCTTCGCGGGCGACTTCGCGCATGCGCGAGCGGTTGACGAGGCGGCGTCCGGCGGCGACTTCGCTGCCGAGCGCGATGTTCTCCATGACGGAGAGGTTGGGGAAGATGGAGAAGTCCTGGTAGATGACGCGTACACCCGCGTCGATGGCGTCGGCGGGTGTCAGTCGCGTGAAGTCGCGGCCCCCGATGGAGACCGTGCCCTGTTCGGGGGTGTGGACTCCGGAGATGACTTTGATGAGGGTGGATTTGCCCGACCCGTTTTCTCCGGCGAGGCAGTGGATTTCTCCGGGTGCGATGTCGAGGTCGATATCGACCAGGGCTCGCACGCCTGCGAAGGATTTGCTGACGTGTCGTACCGCCAGCACTGGGGTGTCCATGTGGTGTCCTTTCCGACGCATGGTGCCGACCCGGGGCCACGGCCTCGTTCATTGGGACGAGGCCGTGGCGCGCGGGCGGTCGTGTGCGGTGAAGCGGTTAGAAGCCGAGGGAGTCGACGTTGTCCTTGGTGATTTGGATCCAGCCGTTGCCTTCGAGGACCTTGGTGGAGCCCTGCGAGAAGTGCATGGATTCGTATCCCTTGACGCCGAGGTTCACGCCGTCTTCGATCTTTTCGCCGTTGAGGATCTTGGTGGCCAGGGATGCCATGGCGTAGCCGGCGTCCGCGGGGTCCCAGAGGGTCAGGGTCGACACGGAGCCGTCCTTGAGGATCTGGGCGTTGGCGGCGGGCATGCCCGTGCCTGCGGTGAAGACTTTGCCCTTGAGGCCGAGTTCTTCGATGGCGCGGGCGGTGCCGGGCGCGTCGAAGGAGGAGGTGCCGAGGATGCCCTTGACTTCGGGGTACTTCTTGAGGACTTCCTTGGCGGTCTGGTAGGCGGTTTCACCGTTGTCCTGGGATTCGACGCGAGGCTCGGCTTCGAGCAGCGTCATCTTGGGGTACTTCTCCTTCTGGTGGGCGACGGCGCCGTCTGCCCATTCGTTGTGGGAGGCGTTGGTGACGTGGCCGACCATGGTGGTGTAGACGCCTTCTTCACCCATGGCTTGGGCGAGGTTGTCCATGATGAACGCGCCGTATTCGCTGTTGTTGAAGGCTTCGATGTCGTACATCGTGTTCTGCTGGGAGGCGCCTTCGTGGGTGACGACGACGATGCCTGCGTCCATGGCCTGCTTGAGGACGGGTTCGATGGCGCCGGGGTCGACGGGGACGACGCAGATGGCGTCGACGCCTTGGGCGATGAGGTCTTGGATGACCTGGGCCTGCATGGTGGCGTCGGTTTCAGCGGGGCCCTTCTGGAAGGCGTTCATGCCGGTGTCTTCGGCGTATTTCTTGACGCCGGTTTCCATGCGGACGAACCAGGGGTTGGTGGCGTCCTTGGGGACGACGGCGATCGTGTAGTTGCCATCTCCGCCGCCCTTCGCTGCGGGGCTGGACGAGGATTGTGCGGTATCGCCGGGGGTGCAGGCGCCGAGGGCGAGGGCGCATGCGGATGCGGCGACGAGGGCTGTAGCTGCGAGGCGGGGCTTCATAGGAGTCTCCTCTGTGTGGGTCAACATCGGTGTTGAGGTTGTAGTTGTGCGGCGGCTCTGCTGGGGTGCGGTGGTGCCTGGCGTGTCCGTCTTCGTTGCTGGACCCGCCCTGCGGTGCCGCGTGTGCGGTGCTGCTGCGTGCCGGGTGCTCCCGTCCTTGGGGGCGCGTCGGCGTGCCCCCAATCCTAGGC
>CATYYP010000018.1 GCA_958415245.1 Schaalia odontolytica
GCTCCACGACGCCCAGATCCTCGCCGATGACGACGGCACCCGCACGCTGGGCCTCCAGCAGGATGACCCCCATCATGGCCTCGTGATCGTAGTACACGTAGGTACCTTCGGTGGCAGCACAACCGTCCGGGATCCACCAGAGGCGGAACATACCCAGGATGTGGTCGATGCGCACGGCGCCGGCGTTCGCCAGCGCAGCGCGGACCATGTCGCGCAGCGGCAGGTAACCCGACTCCGCGAGGCTACGCGGCGACCACGGCGGCTGCGACCAGTTCTGCCCCTGCTGCGAGTAGACGTCCGGCGGAGCACCCACGCTCATGCCGCTGGCAAAGAGCTCGGGACGGCTCCACTTTTCGGAACCGTAGCCGTGCACGCCGACTGCCAGGTCGGCCATGATGCCGATCTCCATGCCGACCTCACGCGCCACGTGCTGGGCATGCTCGAGCTGTTCGGCGGCAACCCACTGGCACCACTGGTAGAAGTCAACACGCTCGGCCAGCTCGAGGCGCTCAAGCTCGACGCGAGGCGCAGACGAACGAGCAAGATCCTCGGGTAGCTCGATCGTGCCCTCACGCTCGACGAGGGCGCACCACAGCGCATAGTTGGACAGCTCCGAACCGCCGCGCTCGATGAAGCGATCCAGCTGGCTTTGGCGATGGTAGGAACGCGGAGCGGCGAAGATGACCTCAAGGGCCTTGCGCTTGGCCTCCCACGAGCGATCACGGTCGATCAGGTCCTCACGGGTGGCGAACTGGCGGGTCTCGTCGCGCAGCTGCTCGATGACCGCGCGCGAAGCCTGGGGCAGGGAGGCGTACTCCTCGATGCTCTCGGGACGAATGTAGATCGGGTTGAGCCAACGGCGCGACACCGGCAGGTAGGGAGAGTTCTCCAGCGGGGACACCGGCTGCGATGCGTGGACGGGGTTGATGAGCAGGAAATCAGCGCCCTTGTCCGCACAGACGGTAGCCAGGTCAGCCAGATCGGTGGCGTCACCGATGCCCCACGAGGAGGCCGAGCGCGTCGAGTACAGCTGAGCGTTGACGCCCCACACGCGGCGCGAGGACTCCAGGAGCGGCAAGGACAGCGTGTTCGGCACGATGATGAGGGTCGCGGACTCCACGTGTCCGCCCTCGACAGTCGCCACGAGGCGGTGCCATCCGAGCGGCAGCCAGTGCGGAACATCGAAGGTCGCGCGTCCGACGAGCTCGCCGTCGATCATGCGCGGAGCAACGTAGCGATCCACCTGATCACACGAGCCCTTACGGCCATCCTCCAGCACCCACTGGACGTTCACCCACGAGCCGTCCGGCACGTGCACCGGGAACATGTAGCCGCCACCCTGGCGGGCGACGATCGTCGGAGGCAAGGTACGACGCCATTCGCGCTCTTCGGTCAGGCGCAGAGCCTCGTGCACATCGCCCACCGTGGACGATTCGTCGAGGGGCAGTCCGAGGGCGCCCAGGACCTTCAGGAGAGTAGACGCACTCACGCCCACCCAATTCCCGTACCAATCCCAGAATCCGGTGGCTACGCCATTAGCATCGGCGATACGGCGCAGCTCATCGATGTTGTCAGATGCGGGTGCGTGAATATCCACAAAAAAGCCTTCTACGTTGCGGGCTGATGACACCTTTAATACTAAGCGTGGACGCGCTGCGACAAAGACTCCGCAGGCGTGTCATGGGCCACGCGTTCAAGGATTGAGATCATCGCAGCTGCCACATCGTCGGACTGAGCTCCGCACACGATCTGAACAACGTCGCCGGAGCGCACGACGGCTAATACGCCATCCACTCGCAGCGCCGCCTCATCGACGTCCCGTTGAGATTTGACCTGAATACGGATTCGCATCGTGCAGGGTTCTACCTCGACGATATTGAGGTGTCCACCCAGCGCGTCGATGAGCGTTTGTTCAATCGCCATCGGAGCCCCTTTCGCGCGGTCGGAAGTTTGCGATTCGTATCACATACTAGATGTGACCTGCGCAAAAGGCAAGTGGGATCCATAACATGAACGATTCACGAACGAACAACCGCTGACAGGAGCGCATCCCACAACGCGGGGCTACAATCCAACGCTCTGTCAAACTACTGGCTCAGGCTGGCACCCATGATGCGGTACCGCACACCGAATCCACCAATAGACACGATAAGGGGGAGGACCGCCAGGTCCTCCCCCTCATACGCTGCGAATCAGTCGCGCGTCAGCTTGCGGTGCGTCACGCGATGCGGGTTCGCGGCCGCCTCGCCCAGGCGGGCAACCTTATTCTTCTCGTACGCCTCGAAGTTGCCCTCGAACCAGTACCAGTTGTCGGGCGCTTCCTCAGTGCCCTCCCACGCGAGGATGTGGGTGGCGACGCGGTCGAGGAACCAACGGTCGTGGGTGACGACGACGGCACAGCCGGGGAACGCCAGGAGGGCGTTTTCCAGCGAACCGAGGGTCTCAACGTCGAGGTCGTTGGTCGGCTCATCCAGCAGGAGGAGGTTGCCACCCTGCTTGAGGGTGAGAGCCAGGTTCAGGCGGTTGCGCTCGCCACCGGACAGGACGCCGGCCGGCTTCTGCTGATCCGGGCCCTTGAAGCCAAACGCGGAGACGTAGGCGCGCGAGGGCATTTCCACATTGCCGACCTGAATGAAGTCCAGGCCGTCCGAGACGACCTCCCACAGGGTCTTGTCCGGGTCAATACCGGCGCGCGACTGGTCAACGTAGCTGATCTTGACGGTCTCGCCGATCGTCAGCTCGCCGCCATCGAGAGGCTCGAGGCCGACGATCGTCTTGAAGAGCGTGGTCTTACCGACGCCGTTCGGGCCGATGACGCCGACGATACCGTTACGGGGCAGGGAGAAGGACAGGCCGTTGATGAGCGAGCGGTCGCCAAAGCCCTTCTGAAGATCCTTCGCCTCGATGACGACGCTACCCAGGCGCGGGCCCGGCGGAATCTGAATTTCCTCGAAGTCGAGCTTGCGCGTGCGCTCGGCCTCGGCAGCCATCTCCTCGTAGCGGGCCAGACGGGCCTTCGACTTGGCCTGGCGACCCTTCGCGTTAGAGCGAACCCATTCGAGTTCTTCCTTCAGACGCTTGGCCAGCTTGGCATCCTTCTGCCCCTGAACCTCGAGGCGCTTCTCCTTCGTCTCCAGGTAGGTGGAGTAGTTGCCCTCGTAGGGGTAGAGGTGGCCGCGGTCGACCTCGGCAATCCAGCCGGCGACATGGTCGAGGAAGTAGCGGTCGTGGGTGACGGCAATGACCGCGCCCGGGTAGGTCGCGAGGTGCTTCTCGAGCCAGAGCACACTCTCGGCGTCGAGGTGGTTCGTGGGTTCGTCGAGGAGCAGCAGGTCGGGGGCCTCAATGAGGAGCTTGCACAGCGCCACGCGGCGGCGCTCACCACCGGAGAGGACGGACACAGGCTGGTCCGGCGGCGGGCAGCGCAGGGCGTCCATCGCCTGATCAAGCTGAGAGTCGATGTCCCACGCGTTGGCGGCGTCGATCTCGGTCTGGAGCTTACCCATCTCCTCCATCAGGGCGTCGAAGTCGGCGTCAGGATTCGCCATCTCTTCGGAGATCTCGTTGAAGCGGGCGAGCTTGCCGAAGATATCGGCGGCACCGAGACGGACGTTCTCAATGACGGTCTTCGTCTCATCGAGAACGGGCTCCTGCATGAGGATGCCGACCGTGTAGCCGGGGGTCAGGCGAGCCTCACCATTGCTGGGCTCATCCAGGCCGGCCATGATCTTCAGGATCGAGGACTTACCGGCACCGTTCGGGCCGACCATACCGATCTTGGCGCCCGGGAAGAAGCTCATGGTGACATCGTCGAGGATGACCTTGTCACCGATGGCCTTGCGAGCCTTGATCATCTGATAAATAAACTCCGCCACGTTACTCCGTTCGGGTGGTTTGGGGCGCGCCCACGCGCGCGTGTTCCCCCCTATGGTACCGACCCCGCACGGGCCAGTGAGCCACCCAGCGGGACGCAAGGGTCGGTGATCCTCATCTCAGCGCCTATTGTCAGGATTTCCCCGCTCCCGCTCCTCACAAGGGTTCCGCGTTGGTTACGGATCCGTAGTGATTTGCCAGAAACTGTTCCAATTTTTTAAGAAACGCATGCGTAGGTTTGATTTTTGAGACAAACTTTGAAGTACCTGGGGAGCACTATCTCCCCTGTCAAACACGCGAAAGACCCTGCAGGAGGTGGCATGGAGCGCGCAACACGCATCGTCATTGAGGGCGTTCACTCCCCCGTTTATCACGTGAGCGACACGTCCTCCACCCTCGATCTCGCAGCGTCCCTCCTCACCGACACGACGACCGCCACTCCCCACCTCACGACGATCATCGCCGATCGTCAAAGCGCAGGCCGTGGCCGCCTCGGGCGCACGTGGACAGCCCCGGATGGTCAGGCCCTCCTCGCCTCCACCATCGTCTCCCTCCCCACCTCATTCCCCACGGAGATGCTCGGCTGGCTCGTACACGCGTGCGCACTCTCCGTTCGCGACGCTCTGTCCCCCCGCCTGACGCCCATCGGACACACAGTCTCTCTCAAGTGGCCCAACGACGTGCTCGTCGACGGAGCGCACAAAATCTGCGGCATCCTCGCCCAACTCGCCCCTGCCTCGTCCCCATTTACGACGAGCGCAATTCTCGGCTACGGCATCAACATCGGCCAGGACTCCGATCACCTCGCTACCCCGCAGGCCACCTCCCTGTACACCGAGGGCGACGCCGAGGCCGGAGCCGATCCCACCTCCGTCTCCCACGCCCTGCTTGCCCAGATTCTCGCCGGACTCGACTCTCGCATCCGAGGCCTCGTCACCCATGGAAACGCGCACGATTGCGGGCTGGCTGACGAGGCCGCAAACGCACTACCCCTCCTCGGGACGCGGATTGCGCTGGCGAAGCCGACGGATCCGAGTGGCCACCCGGCGATGGAAGGCGTTGCCCTGGGGCTGAGCCCGACCGGCTCACTCCTCGTACGCACAGACGATGGACGTACCCACGACATTAACGCCGGAGATGTCCTGGCAACCGGAATACCTCTGACAACCGTTCACGACACCAAGGAGAAGCGTGCGAACAATTAATCGAATCCTCGTCGCCAACCGTGGCGAAATCGCTCTGCGCGTGTGCCGCACGGCCACCGACATGGGCATCGCAACAATCGCGGTCTACGCCGATCAGGACATGGCGGCGCCCCATACGCGCGAGGCAGACGAGGCCCTGTCCCTCGGTGGCGACGATGCGGCGTCGACGTATCTGAACGGTGAGAAGATCCTGGCGATCGCTCTGGAGACGGGTGCGGATGCGATTCATCCGGGCTACGGCTTCCTATCAGAGAACTCCGAGTTCGCACGGGCTGTCGAGGATGCCGGTATCGCGTGGCTCGGCCCCGCATCTTCCGTCATCGACGCGCTGGGCGACAAGATCAAGGCCCGTCGCGTGGCAGAGGCGTGCGGCGTGGCTCCCGTCCCCGGCGTGTCCGAGCCCGTGACCTCGCGCGAGGAGGTCGAGGCCTTCATCGCCTCCGCCGGTTACCCCGTGGTGCTCAAGCGCGCCGATGGCGGCGGCGGTCGAGGCATCAGCATCATCCGCTCGCAGGCCGACCTCGACCTGTTCTTCGCGCGTCACACGGACGCTGCCGACCTGGGCGCTCACTTCGTCGAGCGTTTTGTCGAGGTCGCCCGTCACGTCGAGACGCAGTCCGCGCGCGACGCGCACGGCAACTTCCACGTCATCTCGACCCGTGACTGCTCGGTGCAGCGTCGCAACCAGAAGCTGGTCGAGGAGGCTCCCGCGCCGTTCCTGCCCGAGGGCGCGCACGAGACGCTCGTGAACGCGTCACGCGCGCTGTTCGAGCACGTCGACTACGTGGGCGTGGGCACGGTGGAGTTCCTGCTCGAGCCGGACGGCAACATCTGGTTCCTCGAGGTCAACCCGCGTCTGCAGGTCGAGCACCCCGTATCCGAAGAAGTCACGGGAATCGACCTGGTGCGCGAGCAGATTCGTATCGCGCAGGGCCTGCCGCTGACCACTCCCCCGGAGCCTCGCGGCCACTCCTTCGAGTTCCGCGTGACCTCCGAGGACCCGTCAAAGGACCTGACCCCCACGGCTGGCCGCCTGGATGAGGTGCACTGGCCCCTGGGACCCGGCATCCGTCTGGAGCTGGGCATCGATCAGGGCGACTCCGTGCAGACCGCCTTCGATTCCATGATCGCCAAGATCATCGTCACGGGCGCAGATCGCGAGCAGGCCCTCGCTCGTTCGCGCCGCGCGCTGGCCTAGTTCTCGGTGCAGGGCGTGGCCACCCCGGTGCCCGTCTACCAGGACATCATCAACGATCCCGACTTCTGCGGCGTCGGCGGCTTCAACGTCTCCACGCGCTGGTTCGAGACGACGTTCATGCCCCAGCACGACTACTCGGATCTGGCTGTGCCCGCCGAGGCCTCGTCGACGGCCGACCTGCCGCGTCAGACCTACATCATCGAGCTGGATGGGCGCCGCGTGTCGCTGACGCTGCCGGCCGGCATGTTCAACGCGCCTGCCGCCGCGGCCCCTCGTCCGCCCCAGCCGCTGCGCTCGGCCCCTCGTCGCGCAGGTTCGTCCACCGTTCAGGCTGGCCCTCACCAGGGTGCTCCCGGCGACATCGTCGCCCCCATGCAAGCCATCGTCGTTGCCCTGGCCGTGTCCGAAGGCGACCAGGTCGAGGAAGGCCAGCTCGTGGCCGTCCTTGAGGCCATGAAGATGGAAAAGCCGCTGCTGGCCCCGCGTGCGGGCACCGTCACCTCCCTGTCGGTCAAGCAGGGCGACACCGTGACCGCCGGGACTCGCATCGCCCACATCGCCACTGAAGAGGAGGCACAATGAGCACCCCCAGCCCGCTCACGCGTGACGGGTTCATTCAGGCCCAGGACGCGATCGCTCAGGCCGCCGAGGAGAAGGCCGCCCAGCGCCAGCACGCGAAAAAGAAGCTGACGGCGCGTGAGCGTCTGTCTCTCTTCTTTGACGACGGCGTGTGGCACGAGGTCGGTCAGTTCATCGGTGGTTCTGTGCGCGAAGGTCGTATCGGTTCTGCTGTGGCAGCCGGTTACGGTCGCGTGCAGGGGCGTATGGTCGCCGCCTACGCGCAGGACTTCTCGGTGCTGGGTGGCACCCTGGGTAAGGTCGAAGGCGACAAGATCGTCGACCTGATCGACCGCGGCATCCGCATGCGCATTCCGATCGTGGGTATTCAGGATTCGGGCGGCGCCCGCATCCAGGAGGGCGTCGTCGCCCTGGCCCAGTACGGCCGCATCTTCAAGAAGACGTGCGAGGCCTCGGGCCTGGTTCCCCAGATTTCGATCATCCTGGGCCCCTGCGCCGGTGGCGCCGTGTATCAGCCGGCCCTCACCGACTTCATCGTCATGACACGCGAGAACTCGCACATGTTCGTCACGGGCCCGGACGTCGTCGCTGCGACGACCGGCGAGAAGGTGACGCTCGACGAGCTCGGCGGCGCGACGATCCACAACTTCCAGTCCGGCGTCGCCCACCACATGGCCGACACCGAGGAAGAGGCGATCGACTACGTGCGCTCGCTCCTGGACTATCTGCCCTCCTCCTGCGAGGTCGCTCCCCCCAAGTACGAATACATTCCCAATCCCGAGGACGAGGCTGCGGCCCGAGCAGTCGCCGACCTGGTGCCGACGTCGGTGCGTCAGCCCTACGACGTGCGCGACGTGGTGCGTTCGCTCGTCGACCACGGCGAGTACGTGGAGATTCAGGACCTGTTCGCTCCCAACGTGACGATCGGTTTTGCGTGCGTGGACGGCCAGTCCGTGGGCATCGTGGCAAACCAGCCGATGAACGACGCGGGCACACTCGACGTGGATGCCTCAGAGAAGGCGGCCCGCTTCGTGCGTTTCTGCGACGCCTTCGGCCTGCCGATCGTCACCTTCGTGGACGTTCCCGGCTACCGTCCGGGCACCGAGCAGGAGCAGGCAGGCATCATCCGCCGCGGCGCGAAGGTGATCGTCGCCTACGCGAACGCGACCGTGCCGATGGTGACCGTCATCCTGCGTAAGGCCTACGGCGGTGCCTACATCGTCATGGGTTCGAAGTCGATCGGCGCGGACCTGGCGTTCGCGTGGCCCGACGCTCAGATCGCCGTCATGGGCGCGGAGGGAGCGGCGTCGATCATGTACCGCCGCGAGCTTGCTGCCGCCCGCGAAAACGGCACCTTCGAGGAGACGAAGGCCGAGCTTGTGGCCCGCTACGAGGAGGAGACCGTCAACCCCGAGGTCTCCGTGTCCTCGGGCCAGCTCGACGGCATCATCGCTCCCGCCGATACCCGCCAGACCATCATCGATTCCCTGCACTTGCTGGCCACGAAGGACCAGCGTGCACCCCACGTCAAGCGTCACGATAACGGCCCTCTGTGACCGGCGTCGTTTGAGAAGAATTGTCCCCGAAGGAAAGTAAGAACATGTCGTTTGTGTCCTCTCTGAATGAGACCCCCTACGCGCTGACCTTTGCCGGTCAGGCCACCCCGTGGCGTGCCGCCCTTGACGAGATTGCTCGCGATCCTGAGATCGCTGAGATCGTCGCCGGCGTCATCAAGGCCTCGGACCAGGTGCTCTCCCCCGTGCGCCGCTCGCTGGCCACCCAGTCGGTCGCTTCTCTGCCCTTCGAGCTGCCCACCGCCCCTGAGTCTGCGGCCGTGACCCGCGACGTGGCCGGCCCGGACGAGGCCGCACTGTCGGTTCCCGGTATCGTCGCCACCCAGCTCGGTGCGCTCATCGATCTGACGCGCGCCGGCTTGAACATCGTCGCCAACCAGCCCACCGCGTTTGAGGGTCACTCCCAGGGCGTGCTCGGCGTGGAGATCGCCCGCGCGTGGATCGCAGGGGACGAGGCCCGGGCTGCCTCCGTGTTCGCGCTCGCTCGGCTGATCGGCGCGGCTGCCGCTCGTATTACGCGCCGCGCTCGCGCCCCTCACGCCGGCGACGCGACCTACATGGTGTCCGTGCGCGGCGTGTCCGACGCGCTCCTCGGACGCATCATCGAGTCCCTGCCGTCGACCTCGCATCCCCTCTCGATCGCTCTGCGCAACGACACCGACACGCACGTTGTGTCGGGTGCCCCGAACGACCTGGCGTCCCTCGTTGCGGCCATTGAGCGCGCCGCTGCCAAGGACAAGGCAGCGCACGACGCCCACGAGCGCGGTGGCCGCCCGCTGACCCCCGTGTGCGAATACCTGCCGGTGTACGTGCCCTTCCACTCTCCCATGCTCGCCGACGCCCTCGCCCTCGTGGACGAGTGGGCCGCCCAGTGCGGTATCGACACCGAGCTGGCCCACTCCCTGGGCGCCGCTGTGCTCACCACGCCCGTGGACTGGCCGTCACAGATCAACGCCGCCGTCGAATCCGGCGCGACCTGGATCATCGACATGGGCCCGGGTGCCACGACGGTTCGCATGACCCGCGCCCTTGTCGAGGGCACCGGCGTTGGCGTCGTCGCCGCAGGTACCGCCACCGACCGCGACAAGGCCGCGACCCCCGGGTGGGCCCCCGAGCCCGGCACCGACTGGTCGCACCTGCGTCCCAGCCTCGTGACCCTTCCCGACGGTAAGACCGTCGTTGACACCGCCTTCTCGCGCCTGACCGGCCGCTCCCCCGTCCTCTTGGCCGGCATGACGCCGACGACCGTCGATCCCGAGATCGTCGCGGCTGCCGCAAACGCAGGCTTCTGGGCCGAAATGGCCGGCGGTGGCCAGGTCACCGAAGAGGTCTACAACGAGAACCTTGCGGGCCTGCGCGCCCAGCTGCGCCCCGGCCACACCGCCGAGTTCAACTCGATGTTCCTGGACCGCTACCTGTGGAACCTCCAGTTCGGTCAGGCTCGCATCGTGTCGCGTTCGCGCGCGTCCGGCGCCCCCATCGACGGCGTCGTCATCTCCGCGGGTATCCCCGAACAGGACGAGGCCCTGGCTCTCATCGAGCAGCTGCGCGCCGACGGCTTCCCCTACGTGGCCTTCAAGCCCGGCACGGTTGACCAGATCCGTAAGGTCATCGCTATTGCTCGCGAGGCCGACCCGATCAAGGTCATCGTCCAGGTCGAGGACGGCCACTCCGGCGGCCACCACTCCTGGGAGGACCTGTCCGACCTCCTGCTGGCCACCTACGCTCAGCTGCGCGCCCAGTCCAACATCGTCCTCACCGTGGGCGGTGGCATCGGCACGCCCGAGCGCGCCGCTGACTTCCTCACCGGCGACTGGTCGGCGCGTTACGGCCGCCCGCCGATGCCCGTCGACGGCGTCCTCGTGGGCACCGCCGCGATGACCACGAAGGAAGCGCACACCACCAAGGCGGTCAAGGAACTCCTCGTCGCCACGCCCGGTGTGCCCGACAACGACGAGATGGCCGGCTGGGTCGGCGAGGGCGTGACCCGCGGCGGCATGACCTCCGGTCTGTCGCACCTGCGCGCCGACATGCACGAGGTCTCCAACGCCGCGGCCGCAGCCGCGCGCATCATCGCCGAGATCGGCTCCGACGGCGCCCAGGTGCGCGCCCGCAAGGACGAGATTGTCGAGATCCTCTCCCACACGGCCAAGCCCTACTTCGGTGATCTCGAAGAGATGACCTACGAGGCCTGGGTGCGCCGTTTCGCCGATCTGTCCTACCCGTGGGTTGATCCCACGTGGCAGATCCGCTACCACGACCTCCTCCAGCGCGTCGAGGCGCGTCTGGCCCCCGTGGATCACGGCGCGGTCGAAACACTGTTCCCGACCGTCGAGGACGTGGCCGACGCACACGCCGCCGCCGATCGCCTGATGGCCGCCTACCCGAACGCCGCGACCACGCACGTCACCCCCATCGACGCCGCCTGGTTCCCGGCCCTGTGCCGCTCCTACCCCAAGCCGATGCCCTTCGTCCCGATCCTGGACGACGACCTCATCCGCTGGTGGGGCCAGGACTGCCTGTGGCAGGCGCAGGACGAGCGCTACAGCGCCGACCAGGTCCGCATCATCCCCGGCCCCGTCTCCGTGGCCGGCATCGACCGTGTCGACGAGCCCGTCGCTTCCCTCCTGGGCCGCTTCGAGGCCGCAGCAGCCGATCGTCTTGCTGCCTCGGGTGCCGTCGCGACGCCCGTCGCCTCGCGCCTGGGTAACGGCAAGCCCGCCGCCACCCGCGAGGAATGGCTGCGCAAGGTCCCCTTCATCTCGTGGACCGGCCACCTCATGACGAACCCGGCCTCCATCCTCGACGAGGATCGCGTGTCCCTGAACCCGACCGACACCGGCGTGGACATGGTCATCCACCTCGACACCGCGTGGGACAACGATCCGCGCGGCTCCGAGAAGCACGCGGTGCGCGAGTTGGTCTTCCCGCTGGTTCTGTCCGGTGAGGACGGCGCGGTTCCGGTCATCGATGAGGCCAAGCTGCCCCAGCACATGTACGCGATGCTCGCGGCGACTGCCGGCGTGACCTCCGTGTCCGTCGCCGGTGACACCGTGGATGCTCTGCCGGTCATGGTTCCCTCCGCCAAGTCCGTCTTCGGCGAGGCGCACTACTCCTTCACGCTGGCCCGCACCCTGGGCTTCGACCACGCAGAGGCCACGGGCGCGGCCCTTCCCGCGAGCTACGAGCTGGCTGCCTGGGCACCCGACGCCCTCCTCGGCCCCGCCTGGCCCGCGATCTACGCGGCCCTGGGTTCGGCCATCCACGACGACTACCCGGTCATCGAGGGCCTGCTCAACGCCGTCCACCTCGATCACTCGATCACCCTGGAGTACACGCCTGAGCAGATGCTCGAGCGCGGCATCACGACGATCGATGTGACGAGCCACGTGGCCGCCGTCGACGAGTCCTCCTCCGGCCGTATCGTCACGGTCGCCCTCGAGCTGACCTCGAACGGCGAGTACGTGGGCTCCACGCAGGAGCGCTTCGCGATCCGAGGCCGCGCTACCGGCAACCGCACCCCCTCCGAGGCTGCGCCCTTCGGCGGCGCAAATGTCGAGGTCGTCGACACGCCCCGCTCGGTCCTGCGCCGCGTGAACGTCAAGGCTCCCGACGACATGACGCCCTTTGCGATCGTCTCGGGCGACTACAACCCGATCCACACCTCCTACGCGGCCGCCAAGGTCGCGGGCATGGACGCGCCTCTCGTGCACGGCATGTGGCTGTCGGCCACCGCTCAGCACGCGGCTGAGGCCGTTGTCGCCGGTCAGGGCGGCGCTCAGATCGCCGGCTGGACGTACTACATGTACGGCACCGTCGACCTGAACGACGAGGTTGAAATCACCGTCGAGCGCGTGGGTCGCGTCGTCGGTGGCGGTCTGTCCCTCGAGGTCACCTGCCGCATCAACAAGCAGGTCGTCTCGCGTGCGTCGGCCTACACCTTCGCCCCGAAGGTCGCCTACGTCTACCCCGGCCAGGGCATCCAGAGCGCCGGCATGGGCCTGGACGAGCGCACCAAGTCCAAGGCTGTGGACGAGGTCTGGCGCCGTGCCGATGCGCACACCCGCTCGGCGATGGGCTTCTCCATCCTGGCGATCGTGCGCGACAACCCGACCGAGATCGTGGCGCGCGGCGTGACCTACCGTCACCCCGAGGGCGTCCTGAACCTCACCCAGTTCACGCAGGTTGCGCTCGCGACGCTGGCGATTGGCCAGACGGCCCGCATGCGTGAAGAGGGCGTGCTGGTTCCGGGTGCTGCCTTCGCCGGTCACTCGCTGGGCGAGTACGACGCGCTGGCCGCATACGCTGAGGTCTTCCCCCTCGAAACCGTCCTCGACCTGGTCTTCCAGCGCGGTTCCACGATGCACTCGCTCGTACCCCGCGATGAGAACGGCCGTTCGAACTACCGCATGGCTGCCCTGCGCCCGAACCAGTTCGGCATCGACGATGCTCACGTCGTGGAGTACGTCGAGTCGATCGCTCAGGCATCGGGTGAGTTCCTCCAGATCGTCAACTTCAACCTGGCCGGCCAGCAGTACGCCGTCGCGGGTACGGTCGCGGGCCTGAAAGCCCTCGAGGAGGACGCCGCCAAGCGCGCCGCCGAGCACGGTGGCAAGCGTCCCTTCATGTACGTTCCCGGCATCGACGTGCCCTTCCACTCCACTGTCCTGCGCAGCGGCGTGGCGGACTTCCGTACGAAGCTCGACGAGCGTATCCCCGCGCAGATCGACCCCGCGAAGCTCGTGGGCCGCTACATCCCCAACCTGGTGGCGCGTCCCTTCGAGCTCACCCGCGAGTTCGCTCAGTCCATCCTCGACGTGGTTCCCTCCGAGACGGTGCGCGAGCTGCTCGAGACGGACGGCGCGTGGGACGCCGCCCTGGCCAACCCGGGTGTCCTGACCCGCACGCTGCTCATCGAGCTGCTGTGCTGGCAGTTCGCCTCGCCGGTGCGCTGGATCGAGACGCAGCGCGTGCTGCTGTCGACCGAAGAGGCTGCCCCCGGCGTTGCCGGCCTGGGCGTTGACCAAGTCATCGAGGTCGGCCTCGGCGCCGCCCCGACCCTGGCGAACCTGGCCTCCCGCACCCTGCTCGCCCCCGAGTTCGCGCTCTCTCGTGTCGACGTGTTCAACGTCCAGCGCGACGAGCCCCGCGTCTACGCGACCGACGTCGCCGTGATCGAGGACGAAGAGGACGAGGAGATCACCCCGGCGGCTCCCGCTGCCGAGGCTGCTCCCGCGC